>JAFGIA010000345.1 GCA_016929795.1 Anaerolineae bacterium | reverse complement strand
GCCAGAAATCAACTGCAATCGTTATACATGCGCAAGCAACAGGGACCGATGTCCGTGCTCTCCTGTCCCAACCTTGCAACGCTCTCGCATGATGTGCTTGAAGCGGATGCCTGTCCGAATTTCTATGGGATCACTTGACCACCCGCAGCCGTCCACGCAGCCGCGACAGGACACCGTCTGTTCCCGTGGGTGCGGGTACTTCGAGAGCGGGATGGGCGCCAGCTTGCAGCGTCGATACCAGCTCGAGGATCTCGGGTTCCGAGATGTAGGCGGCCTGCATGCGGGTCACCTGGCCCTTGGCAATGACCAGGAAGTCCCCCTCGCCCAGTAGCTGTTCGGCGCCGGTGCCTGCCAGTCCCGTAGCTACCTTGGCGTCCTCGGGGCTTGTCACCGCGCCCACCAGTCGCACAGGAAAGTTGCTCTTGATCAGGCTACCAATCACGGCCGCTGCCGGCTTTTGCGTGCACGCCACCAGGTGCAGTCCTGCCTCACGCCCGCGCTGCGTAAGGCGCGTGAGGTTGTGCTCGACGGGGCGCCCGCCGACCTGCACGAGGTCTGCCAGTTCGTCGATAACGATCACGATCCGCGGCTCGGCGCGACGCAGAGCGTCGCGCTGCTCCATTGTCTTTACCAGCCGGGCCAGCACGTCTGCCGCGTCTGCAACGTCGTCGACAATATCCCACAGAAGGTGGGGCAGGCCTGCAAATGGCCCCAAGCCCCTGCCCTTGGGGTCGATGAGTACCACTTGCAGCCAACGCTGGTGGTTGTACCAGGCGAGTGAGGCGACGATGGCGCGCGCCAGCGCCGTCTTGCCCGAGCCTGTGGTGCCCGCGACCAGCGCGTGAGCCACATTGGGGCTTGGCAAGCGCAGGAGGAGCGGCACTCCGTCATGGTCCAGGCCAAGCACGGCGGTGATGGGCGGCATCGACCATCCTGACCCGTGGCCATTGTCGCCACCGCGCTGGGTTTCGCTTGTCAGCCGCCGGCAGAGGGGAAGCAAGTGCACGGCCTGGCTTTCTTCGCGCGGCACTTCCACCTCGACCTGGCCTTCGTGCCGATATACGCGACAGGTGGAGGCGCCCAGGCTGAGGGCGATCTCTTCCGCCAGCCCAGCCACCTGCCGCACCTTGACGCCGAGCGGCGTCGCCAGGTGAAAGCGCACCAGCCGGGGTGTCACGGTGCCACCCGTCACGTGACCCGGCACCTTGTGCCCGGCGAGCACCATCTCGATCCGATCCGCTTGAAAGTGGAGATCCCGCGTACGCATCACGCCTCCTGGCAATTCATCACGAACAGACGTTCTACTCCTGATGTCTCTATTATACTCGAACATTTGTTCTATGTCAAGCACTGTTTGCCCTGCGTGGGCCCTACGAGCGGAATTTTAACCTGAGGGCTTTTACAGGAGGCGGAGCTGGCCGTGGGGTGGGGAAAGGCGCCGGGCGGCAAGGCCAAGCAGGCGCACGGGGCGGCCTTCCTTCCAGGCACGGTGGAGCAGGGCCAGGGCGGCACGGTATAGAACCTCGGCATCGGCCGTTGGCACGTCAAGTGACATCTGGCGGCCGACGTCGGTAAAGTCTGCGTAGCGCACCTTGATGGCGATGGTGCCTGCGGCGAGGTCAAGGTTTTGGAGCCGCTCCGCCACTCCCTCACAGAGGGCCAACAGGTGGTGGTGTATGTCGTCCATGCGCACCAGGTCATGGCGAAAGGTGCGCTCCTGGCTCACCGATTTTGTTTCGTGTTCGGGTACCACCGGCCTGTCGTCGATACCGCGTGCCCTATGGACCATTTCCAGCCCATGTGTGCCCAATCGCCGGGCCAGCTCGACAGGGTCGGCGCGCGCCAGGTCGCCGACCGTTTCAACCCCTATCTCGGCGAGCCTGGACACAGTGACCGGCCCGATGCCCCACAGAACGCGCACAGGCAGGGGGGCCAGGAATGTTGCCTCGTCGCCCGGGGGCACCACAGTCAGGCCACCTGGCTTGTCATAATCCGAAGCTACTTTGGCGACCAGCTTGTTCGATGCCACACCGAGAGAAGCCGAGAGACCCACCTCGTCGCGCACGCGGCGCTGGAGAGCGTGGGCCATCCCCACTGCCTCGTCCCACGCTGAGACCTGGTCGGTCAGATCGAGGTACGCCTCATCGACGCTCGTCTGCTCGACCAGCGGCGATGCCTGCTCGAGGAGCGCCATCACGCGCTGTGAGTAGGTGCGGTAAACCCCGTGACGGGGCGGACGCAGCACAGCATTGGGGCAGAGGGCGAGTGCCCGGTAGGTGGGCATGGCCGAATGCACGCCGAACGCCCGCGCCTCGTACGAGGCCGAAGACACTACGCCCCGATCCTCCGGCCGCCCACCTACCACGACCGGCCGGCCTGCCAGCGACGGGTCCTCGATGACTTCGACGGCAGCAAAAAAGGCATCGAGATCCAGGTGTATGATTGCACGCTGTTCAGTCACGTGGCCATTATGCCACGAAACGGCCAGAGCGGGAAGATTGGGCGGCTGGATGGTTGGCCAACCATCCAGCCACCCAATCTTCCCGTGTCCCACGTTGACAGAGAGGGGAGCACATGTTATAATCCCGCCGTCGGGGGGAAAGGCATGGATCGACTGGGCCAGATCTGGCGCAATATCAATCGGCTCGACCGGCAGCGCAAAACGGTGGTTATTCTCTTCCTCATGGTAATCGTCATCACCTGGCTGGCTGCCTGCCTGTTGCTGCTCAGCGTGTTGATTGGTTAAGGCGGGACAGACGTGAGCGCGCAGGACCGGGGTGCGAACTCGTCAATGCAGGTTTTTAATGCGGCACGCCGCCGCGCGTTTATGCAGGATGTGCTGGCCGACCTATCGGGCCGGCCCGATACACTCCTATCATTTCACGACGTGCGCGAGCAGCTTGACCTGGGCCCACCGGACGGTGATGCATACCTGGAAGAGATCCCACTCGAAAAGATCGTAGGCAGCGTCGGACGCTATCGAGACTTTACGCGCGCTTTTTTACCGCGGGCCCACATCGATCCCCAGCGCTGGTCACGAATCGAGCGCCTGCAGCGGCGTGCTGCGCTTCCGCCCGTTGACCTGTTTCGTATCGGCGATACCTACTTTGTGCGCGATGGTCACCATCGCGTGTCTGTGGCTCGCGCGCGCGGCCAGCGGACGATCCAGGCGCGCGTCGTCGACGTGCCCGTGCGGGTTCCCCTTGGGCCCGACGTGTCGCCTACTGATCTGATCCTAAAGTCGGGTTATGCCGAGTTTCTGGAAAAAACGTCACTCGACAGGAGCTGCCCTGAGCAGCGCATCGAGCTGACTGCGCCCGGTGCTTACCACCGGCTGTTGCAACACATCGAGGTGCACCAGTTCTACATGGGCCTGCGCTCGCGACACTACCCTACCCTACCCGAGGCCGCTGAAAACTGGTACGACGATGTTTACCTGCCCCTCGTCGAGCGCATCCGTGAGTCAGGCATCCTGGCGCACTTTCCGGGACGCACGGAAGCGGATCTCTATTTGTGGATTGGTGAGAATCGCGCTACCCTGCAAATGCGCTACGCCTTGGGCCACGAGGCCGAGGCGGCAGTCGAGGATTTCAGTGAAACACACCGCCTACCGCGCGTGATTCGCTGGCTGCGCAGTGGACTCCACCGCCTCTTCCCGCGTTTTGTTGCACCCGCCCCCGATCAGGCAGCAGGCAGCAAGCAGCAATCAACCAGTGAAGAGTGACCCTCACTGGCTGCTTGCTACTTTTTCTTTGGGATACGTTGTGGCTTGGACACTGGCTTGATGCCGTGGTACACAAGGAATCCGCCAATCGTTCGCAGAATTGTGTCTGCTGGCCGGCTGAGCCGCTGCGACAGTTCAGATGGTGACAGCGGCTCGTTGCCGTTCGCCAAAAAGACACGGAACACGGCCGTTGTGAGGGGGGTTGAGTCGTCGATGTACTCCGGCTTCAGACTGCAGCACACACGCAGCGAGTGCCACAGCCCGTCAACCTGGGCAACCTCGCCACTATTTTCGTCGATCCAATCTACGGATTCTGCTTCATGATAGTTTTTGTAACGCTCCTGGCACTCGCTACACAGGTGGCTCAGCAGGTGGACGCGAAAGTTCCGGTCCTCTTGCTCCCACCATTGTGAGTCGATCTGGAACTTGGTATTGACAGTCGGTTTCACCCATGGGCTTTTCATTTGCTTTTCCTATCCCGGTTACGACTTGAGCGTCTCGTCAAAGGTCCAATAGCCACCGCCCATCGATACGAAGCCTGGCTCGGTGGATAGCGCAGCAAACACGGGACCCGGCGGGACGCGCTTGAGCACGTTCACGGCACTATAAATCGCTTTGGCGTGCACGGTGGCCTGTGGGCTGAGCTTGATGAGCTCGGGCACGAGCCGGGTCATGATCTCTGTCACACTGTCGCCTCGTGAACGTGATATCTCTGACAGACGGTCAATGGCGCGCGGGTTGTCTATGCCCACTGTCAACAGGTCGTCATAGTCACACGAGATGGGGAGCTTGCGGATCTGGAACGTGAGCTTGCCCGCTTCGGCGACAGCCACCTTGCTCCACAAGTGCTTGAGGCGGCGCGGTTCAAAGTCAATGTTGATGACGCGTGGGTCGCGCGTGCGCTCGATCTTGATGTAGGTGCCTACCGGCAGTTGATAGCGCTCGTACCACGGGCCCAGGCCGTAGACGAACGATTCGCCATGGGCCACCCATCCCTGCATGCGCTCGCCACTCTGCCCATCGATCAACACTACGGGACTGTGGTGGTTGGTCGACTGCGGGAAGAGCCCTCGCGTACGCACGGTGAGCGGCAGTGTGCCGGCATGCCAGTGTGAATAAATGAGGGCGATGGTCGTGCGATAGAGGGGCCGGCTCGGCCCCATGACCTCTTCGCCGCTGCCTTCGTCATCGATCTCGCGTTCGATGAGCAGCAGTTCTTCGGCAATGTCGGCACGGCTGAAGGGCACCTGTTCGATACGGAGTTGCTCGGGTGGGTTCACCACTTCTTGCGGTATCAGGCGGCGCAGATACCAGATGTCGCGCCCCTGATCGCCCACATTGTCAAAGCGTGAATCCTCCTCGAGTGCGCGGTTCACCGACAGCGTCTTGATCGATTCCGATATCTCTGCTGGCAGATCGAGTGTCTGCATGATATCCGTTGTGGCCAGAGGCATCCCCTGTACCTCGATCAGCGCTTCGGCGATATTGCAGTGGCCCGCGTCGAGGGGGGCGAGCATGTCTTGAAGGAGCCACTCGTCGCCAAAGGCCACGAACTCGGGATGCTCCTCCAGGGCGATCAGGATCTCTTCTTCGACGACAGCACCATACAGAGCATATAGCTCGGCGGGAGGCAGCTCACCAGCCTCCAATGTCTCTTCACCCTCGGTACGATTCAGTGCGTGCTCGCCCTGTAGCTCGGAAGCAAACTCACGCACCTCACCGCCGTCGAACTCGACCTGTATGACGGTAAACTCGCCATAGTCGGGATTGCGCCCTGGGCGGGTGCCTGATACGGTGCCCACCGCGTAGTCGAATACGGGAAATATGACTACATCACCGATCTCGTACGCATCCTTCGGCTGGTACACCGATCCTTTGCTCAGCTCGGCATGTATCTGTTGCTCCTCCTCCCTTGCGCGCCGGGCGATGGTCGCCTCTGTAAGGATGGCCGCAGTCATCGGTCGGGCTGCCTCAAGAAGCAGGTCATACAGATACTGGATATCTTTGGGCGTAACCTCGAACTGGTCTTCCCAATAACTCGCTGTTTGCGTTCTCCGCTGGATCACGAGGCTCTCCTGTTGTTTCCTGGTATTGAGGTAATCGCTTGTCTGTTCATTAACCAGGCTATTATACCAGGTTTCACGGGGGTTGACAAAATATCGAGGGCCTATTTTCGTGCTACAGGAGATCGATCATCCCACAGTAATAGAGAGAAGCAACCAGATCAACACCACGCTGGCCACAGCGTGCCTCAATGTCCGCCACTGTCTTTTCCCCGTCGAACAGGTCAATCAGTGTCTCGTCGTCGCGTGTGGCGACACAGAGATGATTCCCACGCAGGAGCAGAGGGCCGAACGCTTCGGCGCGCCGCGCAAAGCGAGCCATTGGGCGCGATCCAGTGTAGAGGAACACGTCCACAGGGTCCGAGTGGCTGGTTGCTGTCAAGGGGGCACGCATGAGGGGATCGTGCCCCGAGGGATCGGTGGCCGCAAGCGCGCGGCACCCACCGCGACAAGTATCGATCACGGCACACCCTGTGCACGCCTCGCTTCGTGACTGGCGCCAAGCTTTCATCTCGGGGCTGTGCCAGATATGCTCGATGGGCTGTTCCAGCACATGCCCGACGATCTCGGGGGTGTGGTTGCAGGGGCGCGCTCTGCCCCATGGATCGATGGTCAGAAACGCCACGCCCGCGAGACAGCCAGGCTGTGCCGTGGGCAGGAAGCAGGTGGGCACACAGTTGCCGAGCTTGACACGTGCACCGGCAGTGCGCAGTGCCTCCACGCGCTCAATCGCCGCGTGTAGCTGGTCGGGCGTGGGAGCGAGTCCTGCCATGGGCCTGCCCAGATAGCGGTTGAATACTATGCCTTGGGTGCCGAGCCGGTGGGCCAGTGCGACCATCTCGTCGATTCGATCCCAGTTGTGTGCCGTGAGCACACAACTCAGGTTCACGCCGATGCTCCTCTTGACGGCCGCGCGGACCCCCTGGACTGTATCGTCAAACGAGCCCGGGGTGGCTGTGAACGCCTCGTGGTGTGCCGCATGGCTTCCGTGGAGCGAGACAAGCAGGCCCTCAAAGTTGGGTGTCGCGGCGAGTAGGCCCAGGAGTTGGTCCGCGTCGCGCCAGCGGCCATTTGTAAAGAGGGTGAAGGGGATGCCGGTTGTCGCCAGGTGTCGCACAATCTCGACGAACTCGGGATGCAAGGTCGGTTCGCCGCCGGTGAGCTTGAGCCGGTAGGCGAAGGGGCGCAGCCACTCGACAACCTGCCGCCAGCCTGCTGCGGGCAGGGGCGGGTGCTCGGAGGCGATGGTGCGCCATGTGTTGGCCATGAATGTGTTGCCACAGGCCAGGCAGTTGTTATTACAGGCGGGTGTCAACTCCAGGTAGAATGATAGAGGGCGCGACAGGGGGGGCACTGCTCCGCCCTCGACGGCGAAACAGGCACAGTCACATACCGAATCGTGTTGAGTGGCCATTCGCGGCGCCATCTCCACGTCGCGATGGTGCACGAGCCTGCCCTTACAGGGTAGAGGGGGTGCAAGCAATTGGACACGACAAGACGGCACGCTCGTCGTGCCCGGCCTGTGACCTGCATCACGGTGCATCTGGTTTGGTATGCTCCCACAATCTAGCGCAGCTCGATGGCTGTTAGGTGCATTATACCTGATGCCGGCGTGAAGGCAGTATCCTCCAGGCGGTGGATGTTGGGGGGTATCTTCAATCCACCCTGGGATGTAGTCACTGCCCCGGGAGTGGATTGTCTTCTATCTGCAAGGGGGGCAGTTGATCCAGGCTGGAGAGGCCAAATTGCTGGAGGAACTCGAACGTGGTGCCATACAGGATTGGCCGCCCGGGCTGCTCCAGGCGTCCCTGTTCTTCGACGAGACCGCGGTTAACGAGCGTGCGGATGACGGTGTCCGAGTTGACACCACGCACGGCCTCGACCTGTGCCCGGGTGACTGGTTGCTGGTAGGCGATGATGGCCAGAGTTTCGAGTGCCGCTGGCGAGAGTTTGCCGCTCAAGTCGAGCCCGAGGAGTGCGCGTACCAGATCTGCCATTTCAGGGGCGGTCACAATCTGCACTCGCCGGCCGTGACGCTGGATGCGCAAGCCGCGTGTCTCGTACAACCTGGCGAGGGCTCCGAGGGCGGCTTCGACCTGGTCGGAATTGACGTCGAGGATCGAGGCCAGGCGTTCTACCGGAACCGGCTCACCGGCGACAAAAAGCAGGCCTTCGATGCACGCTTCGAGAGACAGACTCTGTTCACCACTCATGGCAGATGATTCGCCCCTGGTTCGAACCTGTGCTATAATTGCGCAACGTACAAATTTGCAGCCTGTACACACGGCTTCTGCGATGCTGGTCTACCCGGCCGGGAGCCACGTGTGACAACAGGAGGTGGGAACGGAACCCTGTGGATGATAGTGGCGTAGTAAAGAGACGGCCATCATGGCTGCAACTGGCGGCGCTCCTGGCGCTGCTGTTCAGCCTGGCTTGTGGCCCCTGTAATCTTCTATCTGCCGAGGTGCCAACTCCACCACGGCCTATTGTCGTCTCTACCGAGTCGGCAGCACAGCTTGAATCACGCATTCAGCAAAACCTGGGAGGTGAGCCAGGAGGGCAGTTCATCCTGCGTATGTCCGACGAGGAGGTGACTTCGCTCGTCGCCACCAAGCTGGCCCAATATGATGAATCGCCTGTAACAGAGCCGCAAATCTGGTTCACCAAGGGCAAGATCTATGGCACCGGCCGGCTGGTCAATGTTATGCCAGTGGATACTCCCTTTTACGTGGTCACGTCGGCTCGTATCGTCGATGGTCAAGTAGAGATTGTCGTCGAGGACGTCGAGGCCGGCGCCCTCCCTATTCCAGAAGGCGTCGTAGATACTCTGTCGCAGAGTGTAAACGAGACTCTGCAAGAAGTGCAGCTTGACGTCGAGGTGACGGCGATCGAAGTCCTGGAAGGCGAGATCGTCGTCAAAGGGGTGCGACAGTAGTCTTTTTGCCTGTCGATTCACGTGCAAAGGAAAAGAACTCCCCTGAGGCGGCCCGGAGCCGCCTCAGGTTTTGCTGTAATCCGTGGCTTACTCTTGCGGATAGGGCGCGTGCTTGATCTTGACCCGCACCGTGCCGAGCTTGAGCCCCATGCGATCCACAATCACCTCGCGCGTTACCTGCATCACCTCATCTGTTTTCATCGGGACGTCGATCTCGGGAGAGGTTTCCAGCAGCAGGTCGATGTCCACACCGCGCGGCTTGCCCTCGACGCGTGGCGCGACGCGCACCACATCGGGAAGTTGATCGATGTTGTACGCCAGGCGCTGCTCCACGGATTCGACGGTGATGTGCGCTTCGCCCCCGGCCAGCTTTTGCGCGCGGATGGTTCGCTTGCGTGGCCGGCGGAGCTCTAGCCAGAGGAGGAGGAGGCCCAGGAGGATTGTGGCGCCGCCAATCAGGATGCGCATGCCGGCGAAAAAGAGGCGGTTGTTTTCCATATAGTTGGCTGCCCCCTGGTATAGCCAATCGAATGTCACGGCAGCCAGGCGCAGCGAGTACTCGGGCACGATGGCCACGATGGCGGCCAGGACGATAATGACGAGAAGCAAGAGGATAACAACCAGGCGATTGAACACATTCATGGTGAACCTCCTTGTGATAGCATTTATACCCTTTCTCCCATTGGCGGGGCTATTATACAATAGATGTGTACTTTCGTCCAATGCACGGCAGGTGGGGAAGAAAGGCTATCCTGCTGGCTATGATTGTTCAGCGTGCGGGGCGGTATTGGGCCACGGCGAACACCAGTGCGACGAGCCACACACCGGTAGCAATCAGGCTGATCAGCGCACCCAGGCGCATCGCGTGCGGCTCGTAGAGAAATACCACCTCGTGGCTGCCGGCGTCTAGGGGCACGGCGCGAAAGTAGAGGTCGGCCTTAAGAATGGGAGCAGGCTGCCCGTCGACAGTTGCAGTCCAACCTGGATAGTAGGTATCGGTCAGCACCAGGTAACCGGGCGCGCTCATCTCGGCCTCGACGCGCACCTCTTCCGCCTGGTAGCTCACCACGCGCGCGGTCGAGGTTGTGCTCTCCACTGTGCCAGGCTCCGCGATGCGCTCAGTGCCCGATTCGGCAGTGAACACTACCTCTCGTGCAGGGTCGAATGCCGGATCGCGCAGCAAGGCCAGCGCGGCCTCGTCGTCTGCTACCTCTCTCGCTCTGTGCACGAGGAACGCTCGCGGCAGCACCTGCTGGTTTTCGTACACCTTCACGTCGCCCGAGTGCACCAGCTTGTAGGCTGGGTGCACGGACACGTTCCTGTGCGCCCCCGTTTCGGCGTCGATCAGGCTCATGCCGCGCAGATGAAAGGTGCCCTCCGCCAGGTGCGAGCGCACGGACACACCTGCCGGCACCATGCGCTGCCCCAGGTCGAATAGAGATAGATAGTCATCTCCCCCCCCATCGCGCCAGCGGTGCACCGTCCGCGCATCCCCGGCCTGGTTTTCTTTTCCTTCCACCAGCCCCCACGCCGTATCGATCCCTGCCACCAGTGTGGCGCTCACCACGGAGCCGTCTGTGCCCGTCACCGTCACGGTCGCGGCAGGCGCTCCCAGCTCGATCTCGGCTGTGCCGGATAGGTAGGAGGCAATGCCCAGGCGGGTCGTGTCGAATGCCGGCAGATCGCCGATGGCGGTGTGTCCGAGCGGCACGTCGTGCTCCAGGTCGTAATACACCCCATCCACCCATGCATCCTGCGTCTTGTCGGTGAGCACGTACTTGACATTGAGCAGCGACAGCACGCGTGCAGGCGGCACCTGGCGAAGCTGTTGGCGCAGCCGGCCATCGGGCCAGATCTCATCCTCGGCGAGAAAGAGGCGCTCGAGTGTGACATAATCCTCGATCGGCAGCAGCCCACCATCGTAGCCGTCGACGCTGAACAACCGGTAACGCAGCGGCAGGTTGAAAGCGAGCACCTCTTTCATCTTGGTGACGACGAGCAGATCGTACAATGCATCTTCCGACAGGCTGTTGCGGTAGGTGAGCTGGAGATCCTGCAGGTCGCCCGGATCGTACTCGATGTCCGACAGGCTCAGGAAGCGAAAGAGCCCGGGGCTGTGGTCCGCTTGGTCAGCCAGCAAGTGTGTGGGTGCAGTGCGCATCGAGTAGAATGCTGCGGGTGCCGTCGGCTCGTTGTACGCCAGGCGCCGGCTTGCGCCCAAGAGCTCGGCGACGACGAGGAGGGCGAGGAGCGCCTGCGCAGGCGCTGCGCGCAAGGGCAGGGCAGGCATTTTCCACGGTGCGCGCTCTGCCCACCGGCGCCACGGCAGCGGCCCCAGGCTCTCGACGCCAACCCCGGCGAGCAGTGCGGCGCCGAGTGCGTAGAGCAGCAGCCAGCGCGCAGGGGCGCGAAAGAGGTCAAACCCTGGCACAAAGCGGTAGAGCAAATAATACACAGGGTTGTAGGCACCAAAGGCGAGGAACACCCCGAGGAGCGCCAGCCCGGCGAATGCACGGCCCTGCCGGTGCCCGGCTTGTCCCCGGCGCACCACACTCCACGTACCCACCGCGGCCAGCAGTAACCCCAGGATGCCCACATAGGCCACGTACTCGCTGAACGGCGGTTCCCGCCACAGCGGCGGCAGAAACGCCTTGAACAGCAGTCCCGGCTTGAGAGAGAAGGATGCCGCTTCAGTGTAGGGCAGCCCGCCGCTGCGCACCGACAGGCGCGAAAGCTCCACTGTGGGCAGGAGCTGTGCCGCTGCCATTGCGGCGCCGGCGACGGCTGCCAGTGCGACTATGCCGAGGCCACGCAGTGCCCCGCGCCAATCGTACCCCCCTGTGCCGTCCATGCGCAGCGCGCGCAGGAGGGCATAGGCGCCCGCTGCAAAAAAAACGATGTACGCTGCTTGCGTGTGGCCAGCAAGCAGAACCAGCGCACCAACTCCGCCCGCGGCAAGGAGTGCGATCCACACGCTATCGCGGGAGTCTGGCCAGGCCGCGTGGCTTGCTGCCACCTCGACGCACAACAGGAGCCACGGCAGCCACGCCGACGCGTTGAGCTGGTTCAGATGCTCGACCTGCGCACCGAGGAATCCGCCCAGGGCAAAGATGGCTGCCGCCACGAGCGCGCCTGCGCCTCCCATGTGCGTGGCGCGTCGTGCGAGCACGTACATCCCCATCCCCGCCAGCCACACATGGAGCACGATGCTCCAGGCCACCTGCCCGGGGGCGTCGAGCCAGATGAGCGGCCAGTGGAGCGGGTAGAGCACGGCAGCCTGTGAATTGGCGAGGAGCGGCGCACCCATAAAGAGGTAGGGGTTCCAGAGCGGC
This sequence comes from Anaerolineae bacterium, assembly GCA_016929795.1. Next base: position 38,720 of record JAFGIA010000345.1, on the reverse strand, counting down.
AGCCGCCCGGCGCGTAGTGCCTCAGCCGCATAATCTCGGTAGGGGTAAAAGTAGGCGAATACGTCGATCCCCGCCAGCACGCGCCCTGAAAGTGCAATCTTGTGGAAAAAGCCCACGGAAGCGGCAAGCATCAAGCCGCAAGCAACAAGATATCCGGCTTGGCCTTGCCGCTTGTTGCCAGGTTGTGTTGGCGGCCATGCTCGCTTTTTGCTGCTCATCACCTCTCCTCGAGCCGGTAGAGCCACCCGGTCTCCCTGTCGCGCGTGTAAAAGAGCGGCACCTGTAGTTCTGCCACGGGCGTCAGCGCACGGTTCTCCGCCTGGGCCTCGATAAAGCGCGCCATCAGGCCGCCGTCGTCGAGCAGGTAGATCGGTCGATCCTGTTTCTCCATCGCCGCCAGGAAAATGTCCCACTCCTCCCCGGTCCAGCTATCGTATGGCCGGATCGCTTCGCGCCCGGTGTACATCATCACCGCTCCGGCGTTGAGTGACGCGCCGATCACAGCGTTCGGCGGGGTGAGGGCTGCCAGCTCGTCGAACGCGGCCCTGTGCACGGCGCGCATGTAGCCGAACGATGCCCACCCCGGCCGCCACATGTTATCGATCATGGCCCAGCGTGATAGCGCCACGCTGAGCACGATCCACCCCACCGTCACGGCGGGCAGCAGTGCCGTCCCAAGGCGCAGGGCCGAGCCAAAGCTCGGGGCCGAGCCGGGGCATGGCTTGCCGCGTACCATCTCCCATACGCAGCGCACCAGGGAGACAGCGCCGTACGCTATCGCCAGGTCGACGAGTGGAAAGATCGAGATCAGGTCGCGCAGGCGCAGCGCCTGGTAGGTGAGGTGCACGCCGAGCACCGCCACAAACGCACTGCCCACGATGGCTGCCTGCCACTGCCGGTCGCGCAGTAGGCGCCACGCACCGTACAGCGCCAGTGGAAAGAGATAGCCCCACTCACCCGCTGCGAGCGCCGCGCGCGCCATCTCGGCCGCCACTGGCCCCACGTGGCGCAGGGCCATCAGCGGCAGCTCTGTCGTCTCTGTCGCGAATAGCCCACCGAACCAGCGTACGCGGTAGAGGATATCTGGCGCCGCACCGGCGAGCGCGGCGATACCAAACAATCCGAGGGCGAGGATTGACAGCCTGGCCGGTCGGAAGATTGGCCGGTTGGCCAACCGGCCAATCTTCCAACCGGCCAATATCCCCACCACCACCGCCGCCACCAACACCAACTGCGTATGCCGCACCCAATACGCCCAGGCGAAGGTGAGCCCGGCCAGGAGCCAATCGATCGCCGCCAGGCGGCCGGCAGCGAGGTGGCGGCTGCCGCGCAGGACGAAGAGGAGCATCAGCACGGTAAAGAGCTGAGCCGCGGCGTCGGCCATCGGCACCAGCAACCGGTCGACGTGCTCGGGCGAGGTGGCCAGCAGCGCGACCGCCAGCGCTGCAGTGAGGTAACGCACCGGGGCGGCCCTGTCACGCAGCACTTCAAACACGAGCGCCCACGTGGCGGCGAGGGCAAGCAGGGCTACCATCGGCGTTGTGACATAAAGTCCCACCTCGCCGAGCAGGGCATAGCCCGCGCCGAGCAGTGCCGAGGCGCCAGTTGCCCACACGCTCGGGCAGTCACCCAGGTCATTCCGGGGGATGTGGTAGCCGACGGGCTGGAGCGGCGCCCACGCGATGTCCAGCGGGATGACCTCTTGAAACAGCGAAAAACGGTGCACAAAGGTCCCCCGCTCCGCCAGGTCGACACCCATCTGGGCATAGGCATAGGGGTCGCTCGCCGTGGCGCCGTGGGTGCGCTTGCCGAAATAGACGATGCCGGCCCAGATGAGCGTGACGGCCATCAGCGCCGCGACGGTCCCTTTCCAGAAGGCAGCCGGGCGGCCTGCCATGCGGCAGGTGACATAAAGCTGAGAGAGCAACGAGTATGTAACTGCTGCCAGCACCATCCCGTCGACGTAAAAGAGCGACGTCATCGGGTCGGGAAAGATCAGCCCCTGCCAGGGGCGCACGGTGATGCCGAGGGCCAGGTAGGCGGTCCAGAGCAGGGTGGCTGCATAGGCCAGCAGGAGTGGTGCGAGGGCAGCAAGCCGGATCTGCCCTGTCCTGACCAGCAGTGGCAGTTGCGGCACCAGGATCACCCCGAGCAGGAGAGGCGCTGCCCACAGAGGCCATCCGTAGCGGGCGCTGATCACAAACGCGATGCCAAGGAGGTGTGCACCCAGGCCGAGCAACACAGCCGTCCTTCTCCCCTGGGGGAGAGGGGTTGGGGGGGAGGGGGGAATCTGAAGCCAGGCAGGCACCTGCACCCCGCGCAGCCAATACACTACGGTACCGGCGATCGCCAGCCCCGCCAGCGAGAAGGGCCAGATCCGCGCCGACCAACCGGGCCAGGCCAGAACGCGCGCGACGACCACCAGCAGCCCCACAGCGCACACCCACCCCTCAAACCACGACCACGCCCGCCGGGCCGCAGACTGTGACGAGCGCCCCGGCCCGGCGAGCACCCACACCGCCGCCACAAGCCCGGCACCGAACAGCACGCCGAGCAGTGCGTAGAGCACCCAAGCGCCGCCCAGTGGCCCCGGATCGGTGACGACCAGGTACTCGGGGCTCAGCAGGCGCTTGATCAGTTCGATCATAGGCCAGAGTTCCTGGTCACTGGCACGCGGACTGGAAGGTTGACACTCAACGTTTCAACGTTCGAACGTTTCCACGTTTCCACGTTCCAACGCTCCAACGTTCCGACGTCTGGTCCGGCCATGCGATACAGCACAAACGACACCGACCCATCGCGGCGGGTGGTTTCCAGCACAGGCACCAGGCCGATCCCGGCTTCCTCCAGCGCCGCGCGTGCCGCGGTGCCGTCGCGAAAGCTCGGGAAGGCGATGTAGCGTGGCTCGCGGCGATAGACGGTCGCGTCGTGGACCAGATCGGCGGGGTCGGGGTACCAGTGGAGGCGCAGGGGGGCGCCGTGCAGGTAAAAGCGGTAGTGGTGGCCCAGCCAGTAGTGGTAGAGGACGGAGCCTGGTGGTGCTTCCGTGTGCATGTACGCGGTCACCTGGTCGATGCCATCGTACGCACCATGGTCGCCTCCGGCGGGCCATGCACCGCGCGCGGCGATGAGCGTGAACAGACCAATGCATAGCGCGCCGAGCAGTGTCATTTTCAACACATACCTCGTGTGCCAGAATCCTTTCGCCACCGGCAACCCCCATGCCGAGAAGAACGGGGCTGCGAGCAAGGCCAAGATCGGAACCAGGCCGAGCAGGTAGCGATCCCAGACCTGGAAGCCAAGGAGCCAGTGGGCCAGCAAAAAGAGGGCGACAAAGCCGGCGAGCACACCGTCCAGCCGTTCAGGCCATCGGTCCCGGCGCCGGCTGCGATCTAGCCAGCGTCTGCGCACTGCATCCCAGCGCGCCACGAGCCAGAGAACGAACGTGATGCCTACCCCTGGCAGGAAAAATGGCCCCCAGAGAAGCTCGAGTTGCCGGGCCCATGCTGCTGCACGCTCGGAGAGTCGTATCGGCTGTGCCGGCCCCAGCCCGCCGTACGCGATCAGGCTTTGCTCGAAAAAGCCGGGGCGCTGCACGCGTGACAGATCCCAGGCGGTGACACCGGCGGCTACTGCCACGAACCCGAGCACCAAGCGCACCCACCCCCGCCGGCTGAATCGCCACCTGGGCAGGAGCCCGATCGCCGCCACGAGTGGCAGAAAAAAGAGCCCCTGCTGCTTGGTCGCCGCTGCCAGACCAGCGAGTAAACCTGCGGCACCCGGGTGCCCGGTGCCTGCCGCGACGAGGGCCGCGAGCACAAAGGTCACCATCAATGGGTCGGTGAACGCCGTCGACGCAAAAGAGATGTCAAAGGGCGAGGCCGCCACCAGAAGCGCCGCCACCAGCCCCATCGTGCTATCCCCATATAGCACCCGCCCCAGCCGGTAGACCAGTGCCACCGACACGACGCTGGCCATCAGGCTCGGCAGCCGCGCCTGTGCCTCCAGCCCGGCAGGGGAAAAGCGCCCGGCTGCGTCCCATCTTTTCAGCTCGCCGGTGACCCAATATGACAGCGCGACCAGGTACGGATAGGCCGGCGGCTTGTCCACCGGCTCCTCGTCGAGCATGGGGTCCACTCCTGTGGCGATCTGCAAGCCCCAATAGGCATAGAGCGCTTCGTCCTCCAGAAAGCGGTTGTGGCCCAACGGAGCGACGCGCAGGGCAAGGGCGAGGAGGAGGATGAGCAGGAGCGGAACCGCGGCTTTCAATCCACGAACCTGTACTTGATCAGCGTCCAGAACGCGATCGGCGCGTCGCGCCACGAGATCTTTTTTCCTTCGTGGAACTCGCGGCCGTAATAAGAGATCGGCACCTCAAAGATACGGTGCCCGCGCTTGAGCACCTTGGCCGTGATCTCGGGCTCGAACTCGAAGCGGCGCGAGCGCAGCGGCATATCCTTCACCACGTCTGCCCGGAAGCACTTGTAGCACGTCTCCATATCGCTCAGAATGGCATTAAAGAGGACGTTTGTGACGAGTGTCAGCAGCTTGTTGCCGATCATGTGCCAGAAGAGCATCGCCTTGCGCGGCCCCAGGAAGCGGCTGCCATACACGACCGCCACGCGGCCCTCGACGATGGGCCGGATCAGCATCGGATAATCGCGTGGGTCGTACTCCAGGTCGGCATCCTGGATCAGGATCAAGTCGCCAGTGGCATGGCCGATGCCGGTGCGCACGGCAGAGCCTTTGCCCTGGTTCCCCTCGTGGAAAAAGACGCGGACGTCGCCCTTTTCCGCTTCCTCACGCAGGATCTCGACCGAGCCGTCGGTCGACCCGTCGTCGACGACGAGGATCTCTTTTTCCACCTCTGGCATCTCGACTGCCCGTACCTGGTCCAGGATCTCGCGCACTGTCGCGCTCTCGTTGTAGACCGGCATGATGATAGATAGCTTCATCGCTCCTCCTCGAGAACTGGGCGTATTATAGCCCAAGCGCCATGCCTGGGCAAATTCGACAGCGCGCATCAGGTGTGCGGAGTGACGATCTGCCCGATTTCAACTCTCTCACTGGCAAAGTTGTCGTGAATCCACTTCTTTGTTATACTTGTGGTGGGTGTTGGCCGAGACTGCCTCGGAGGATGAAAGGAGCCATAGATGTCACGACATAATCAAGCAAAGGTGTGGGGTTCGATCGCGCTCGCTGTAGTGGTTTGCCTGGCGGCCCTGTGTCTGCCGGCGACACGGCCGCTCGCAGCCCAGGGGGGATCGATCGTGTTGGACGGCGTCGGCACCGACTGGGACACTGGCTGGCAGATGGCAAGCGATGGGCTTGATGTGTTCATCACCGATAGCCAGCTTCACCCACACCAGTCTCCAACCTATGCCCGCTCTGGCTATGACGCGATTGCCCTGTGGGCGCACTACCAATCGAGCGACGACCACTGGTACTTTCGCATCGACGTCGACGGGCGTGCGGGAGACTCGGACAGCCAGACAGGCACCGAGGGGAACCTGGGCGTCGGCACGCACGGGCCCGACGGGGGGCCGCTCAATGACCCGGACTTTCCCGATGGCGTCGGCCTGGGCAACTCTGAAGCGTACAAGCTCGCCTTCCGGTGTGCGCCGAATGTCACCAGCCAGACCGCCGAGATTTCGAACCGCTACGACATCGTGCCCGGTGTTGTCGCGTCGACGACGATGGGGCTCGATGGACTGGGCGTGTACAGCGACACGGTCCCGGGTGTGGTCGAGTTTGCCTTCAACCGGGCCACGCTCTTTCCTGCCGACGTCGCCTGCCCACAGCTCTGGCTGTCGGCCCAGGTAGGAGACAACAACGACCGCGTGTCTGACGACCAGGTCACGGCGACGCTGGTGATCGCGCTCGACCTGGCCGTGTTCTGCCCCGCGGCGCCTGCCGTTGCGGGCGACGAGGCGACCTTTACGCTCGATTTTGCAATCCCCGCCGAGGCAGGCGCGGAGGTGACCGATGTCGTGCTCGTGACGAGTGTACCTGCCGGGACGCAGTTCGTCTCTGCCAGCGATGGTGGGACGGAGGCCGGGGGCAGCATCACGTGGCAGCTCGGCAGCCTGGCGCCGGGCACCGTCGGGCAGGTTACCTTCACCGCGCTCGTGGGGGCGGCCGTGACATCCGTCACGCTCGACAGCGAGATGACCTCGGCCGAGGGGCTGCGCTTTGTGAGCAGCGACGTCTGCCCCGTGCAGCAGCCGTCGCCGACACCTACGAACACACCCACACCCACCTCGACGTCCACATCCACACCCACCTCGACGACCACGCCCAGACCGCCCGTGACACCCACCCCGACCGCTGTGCCGCCCGACACCCCGGTGGTACCCGAACCAGCCAGCGTTGTCTTGATGCTCGCAGGATTGGGAACCCTGGCCGGCTATGCCGGCCTGCAATGGCGCGCCAGGCACCGCCCGTAACCGAACAGTTCAGTTGTGCTTTGCCCTCAACAGCGCTTGGTACACGGGGCGCGGCTCAAACTCTGGGTCCACCAGCGCAAAGTAGTACGCCGCCCTGTCGGGCGGCACGTCGCCGACCTGGCGAAAATACCAGATATTGACCACGCCCAGCCAGGGCCAGTGCGCCCTGGCCCACTCGATGCCGCGCACCGTGTATTCAGCCTGTTGGTCCTCGGTCACGCGCTCCCACGTCAGCAGCTCTTCGGGGAACGACGCAGGCGCCGCGTTCCAGCCATACTCGTTGATCCAGATCGCCTTGCCCGCGTCGCCATAGCGCTCCATGATCTCGCGCTGCAGCTCGACTCGGCGAAAGTTCAGTACGTCTGGGTGGGGTTCATCTTCTGGTGGGCGGTCGAACCCAAAAGCGTTCGTAGATAGGATGTCGAACCAGCGCCCGGCGCCTGCCTCGTACATCTCGGCCAGAAAAACCAGGTCGTTGTGATTGCCGCGCATCGACGCGTCTTCGAGGGTCATAGCCAGCGGCGCACTGAGCACGACGATGTCAGGATTGGCCTCCTTTGCCCGTCGATACGCGACTTCTAACAGCCGTGTGTAGGCGACAGCATCGACCCGCTCGAACCCCCACTCGGCCGACAGGTTGGGCTCGTTCCAGATCTGCAGGTAGTGCACCCGTCCCTTGTAGCGCCGCGCCACCTCGTACACGAAATCGCCATAATCCTCGAGGTCGTCGGGCGGGCGGGTTTTGAAGCGGTTGTCCTGCCGCGTCCAGTCGGGCGGCCTATCGAGGCGCGCGATCACCTGCATCCCATACTGCTCGGCCAGGTCGACGATCCTGTCGTGCTTGGCCCACTCGAACTCGTCCTTGTGGTGCGGCTCGATCTCTTCCCAGGAGAACTGCTGTTTGATCCACGTGATCCCCGCGGCGCGCGCCATCTCGATCGTTTTTTCCTGCTTCCAGCTTTCCACCTCGCGGTCGAGAAAAAAGTTGGCGCCGTATGGGTTCACGTCGGTGTGTGGAATTCGCGCTGGCTCCCGCAGCCGGGCCGCCACCAGCCCGATTCCCACCAGGGCGAGTGCCAGCCCGACAGCCAGCCACGGCGGCCAGAGCCGGTCACGCCACGGGCGCCTTCCGCCCCCCATGTGCCTAGAACCTCTCCCACGGCAGCGCAACGGGGAACAGGCGCTCGAAAAAGTCCCATCCGTATGCCAGCACGGCCTGTTCACTTTCGCCCGGGGGCACCCAGAGGTTGATGCGCATCGAGAGGACACCTTCCTGCGCGTCGCGCTCAGGGTTATCCCACAGGTACCAGAACATGACGACGAGCCGTTCCTGCGTCTCGAGGTGCTCGGCCAGGAGATAGCGCACGTGCACCGCCTGTCCCGCGATGGATGTCGATTCCGAACGGCTGTCCACCGTTTGCCACAGTCGCCCCGGGTAGCATGTCTCTGGCGTGTGGCTGAACAGGAGAAAGCTGTCCTCCCCCTTGTTCCCGAGGAGGGCCAGGATCAGGCGCTGCCCGTCGGCGTGTTGGTAGGTGCGCTCGAGTGCGACTGTGGGATGGTTGAGGTATTCGATCACGGCAGGATCGTCGCCAAGGTACTTATCCTCTCCAACCTGGTGCCACTCGCCCAGCACGCGCGGGAGCGCGGCGGCAGTCGCCTCTGTCGTCTGGCCACTCAAGTCATAGACGCTGCGTAGCACAGCTTCCTGGGGCGTGATGCGGTACCAGCCCTCTATGTCGACAAAGTAGGTGTACTCGGGCAGCGATGGCTCACCCGGCGTCACGCTGCCGGCGGCCGGGCTGTCGAGGCGCTGCCGCCCTGGGGCACGCCATGCCAGTAGGAGGCCAAGCCCGAGCAGGGCAATGACTACCAGATATCGTCGCGTATTTGCGAGCATCCAAGCACCTTGCCGAGGATGAGCATTGCACCCAGCACCAGGGCAAAGAAGGCGAGGCCTGACCAATCGTGGTAGTAGCTGAGTGCCACCTCCTGGCCCAAGTGGGCGGCGATGGCCAGCAGGCTGCCAATGCGCACAATGTTGGCCGCCACGACCAGGGGCACGAGTGTGCCGACCAGGGCCAGCCTGGTAAGCCAAGGCCCTTGCACCAGGTACACCCAGAGGGCACCAACTGTGAGAATGGTGACCAACGAGCGCAGCCCACTGCACGGTGCCCCGACGACGATCGCCGTCCCCGGGAGCGAGATCTCGCCCCCCTGCTGTATCGCTGTTATGCCCAGCAATCGTGCCAGGGACACAGCCCGAGCGGCTGTGAATGATTCCATCCACGGGCTCAGCCTGTCGACTACAGGCAGGGGGACCATGAGCGCCAGGAAGAGGATTGGAAAGAGCCACAGCTTGAGGCGCGCCCATCCTTCGAGGTAGAGCAGGATGCCGGCCAGCAGCGGCACGATGGCAAGGGCGGCAACGGCATAGTTCTGCCAGCTCGTGGCCCACACGGCTGCAGCCAGCCCGCCGGTCGCCAGGATGAGCCCGGGCCACGTGGATCCTTGGCGCGGCTCGCGTGCTACGTGCGGCCACTGTCGCCACGCGAAAAAAGCTGCGATCGGGGGAACCAGAAAGCCGTGGCTGTAGTAAGGGTTCACCAGCCAGGAGCGGACCAGCCAGCGGACAACAGGGTAGAACAAGAGCCCGAGCAGGATGGCGATGGTGGCGTAGGCCAGGCTCCGTGTCCAATCGCGCCCGGGTGGTACCATCGACTGTGCGTCCGCGCTTTGCTGTTTCATGTCTACATCCCGCCTCTCTGCGGCGCTATTATACCATTGTGCACTGCAAACGCCAAGATGCGATGGGAAGATTGGGGATGAGAGAGTGGGAAATTGGGAAATTGGGGGCGGCCGTGGTACAATCGAGGCGCACACCAGGCGACGGTTGATCCTTGTCGCTTGACCATTGGGCTTTGAGAATAGCGCATTGAGCATTTACGTCGACGTTTCTGCAGCGGTTCATGCCAAGGCGGGGCTGGGGCGGTATGCGAGCAGCCTCGCCCATGCGCTCGTCGCGCGCTGGCCCGACCGTGTTCGCCTCTTTTACAACGTCACCGGCGATCGCACTCCGCCAGCGGGGCTGGCGGGTGTGCCGGCGCGTACGATCCACGCCGGCTACAAGCCATGGCGCATGGCCGTGTGGCTGGGGCAGCTGGCCCGTGCCGGGTTCAACCGGCTGGTGCCGGATGCATCGCTTTTCCACGCCACGGAGCACCTGTTGATGCCGCTGCGCGACGTGCCTACCGTGCTCACGGTGCACGACATGATCTTCAAGTTGTTTCCTGAACATCAGAAGCGCCTCAACTACTGGTATCTGAATGCCACCATGCCCCTCTACTGCCGCCGGGCCAGCGCGGTCGTCACCGTCACTGAGGCGAGCAAGCGCGACATCGTGGCGCACTACCGCCTGCCGCCCGAGAAAGTGGGCGTCATTTACGAGGCCGCGTCGCCCGAGTTCCGGCCTGCTCCCGCTCAAGCTGCCGAAGTGGCGCGCCGGCGCTATGGCCTGCCCGACGACTATTTGATTCACGTCGGCACCATCGAGCCGCGCAAGAACCTGTCGCGCCTCGTCCTGGCGCTAGACAGGCTCGCGCGCGAGGGGCTGCGCGTGCCGCTGGTGGTCGTCGGTGCCCGGGGATGGCTGTACGACGATTTTTTCCGCCAGCTAGAGACCCTTGACGTGCGCGATGACGTCTATTTTCCCGGCCATGTGCCCGGCCCCGATCTGCCGCTCCTCTACAACGCGGCACGGGCGTCTGTCACACCCTCGGTGTACGAGGGGTTTGGCCTGCCCGTGCTCGAAGCCATGGCCTGTGGCATTCCCGTCGTCGCCTCTCACACCTCGAGCCTGCCCGAGATCGGCGGGGATGCCGCCCTCTACTTTGATCCGTACGATGTCGACGCCATCGCGGCGGCTGTGCGCCAGGTGTGGAGCGATCCCGACCTGCGCACCGCTCTATGCGCCCGGGGCCTGGCACAGGCGGCTCGCTTTTCCTGGGATCGCGCCGCGCAGGAAACGATGGCCCTCTACGAAAACGTGATGCGTGGTCAGTGATGATACGTGATACGTGAGCTGCCGGTCTCACGTATCACGCATCACTTCAGGCACTACAGATCGTAGATCTGCGTGTACTTTTCTCGGACGTAATCGAGGAACGGCTCTGTCCTGATCGGCCCCCCGGTGATGCGCTCAACCAACTCGACGGGGGTGTACTTGCTGCCATGGACGTGAATGTTGGTGCGCAGCCATCCCAATAGTCCTGAAAACTCACCGCGCTCGAACTGCTGCGGCAGGTCGGGCATTTCGGACAGTGCCTGCGCATAGAACTGGGCAGCGAGCAGGTTGCCGAGGGAGTAGGTGGGGAAATAGCCGAGCATGCCGCCGGCCCAGTGCACGTCCTGCAGCACGCCGTTTGTGTCGCTGTCGGGGTGGATGCCCAGGTACTCGACCATTTTTTGGTTCCACAGCTCTGGCAGATCGCGGATCGGCACCTTCTGGTCGAGCATCAGGTTTTCCACCTCGAAGCGCAGAAAGATATGCATGTTGTAGGTGACCTCGTCGGCCTCGACACGGATCAGCGACGGCTCGACGTAATTCGATGCCCTGTAGATCTCGTCCACCGTCACGCCGTCGAGTTGTGCCGGAAAGTATTCCTTCATGCGCGGCAGCCAGAAGGTCCAGAACTCCCGGCTCCGCCCGACCATGTTCTCCCACATCCGCGACTGGCTCTCGTGCAGGCCGAGCGACGCCCCACCCGCCAGCGGCGTGCGCGCCAGGTCCATCGATACCCCCTGCTCGTACATCGCGTGGCCGCCTTCGTGGATCGTCGCAAAGAGGCCCGACCCGACCTGATCGCGGTGGATGCGCGTGGTGATGCGCACGTCGGCGGGGGTGAACGAGGTGGTGAAGGGGTGCGCGGCGCGGTCCTGCCGGCCGTGCTCGAAATCGTAGCCGAGCCGCTTGACGATCTCGACCCCAAACTCCCACTGCTTTTGCTCGTCGTACTCGCGGCGCAGGACCGATACGTCGACTGCTCCCTTGCGCTCGGCGATTGCTTCGACCAGCGGCAGCAGGCCCACCTTCATCTCGTCAAAGAGGCGCTGGACCTCTGATGCTTTCATGTCCCGCTCATAGCCGTCGAGCAGCGCGTCGTAGCGCCGGTCCTCATAGCCCAGGGCCTCGGCCATCTCGATATTGAGATCGACGATCTCTTCCAGGTTGGGCTGGAACAGGGCAAAATCATTCGCCGGGCGTGCCTTCTCCCAGACGGCGTGGCCTATGGCGCGCGCGCGGGTCAAGCGTGCCACAAGGTCCGAGGGCACCTTGCGCATGCGTTCGTAGCGGTGGCGCGTCACGCGCACCAGGCTGGCCTCGAACGAGCCATACTCCTGCTCCTCGGCCCATGGCGCGAGGTCTTGGAGGAACTGGCCTGTCTCGTCGGCGGTGAACCACTCGTGCGCCGTCTTGCGCAGGGTGGCCATGGTGGCGGCGCGCATCACTGCGCTGCCGGGCGGCATGTATGTCTGTTGGTCCCAGGAGAGGATAGCCGCGGCGGTGTTCAGGTCCGCTATCTCTCCCAGGCGGGTGCACAGCTCTTCAAACTTGGCTTTCATGATCTGCCTCCTCAATTGTTGAGGGCTCGATTATAAAGGAACATGGAGCAAGTGACAAGTGACAGGGGCCAAGTGACCGCAGGCCTGATCTGGGTGTGTGCACACGGGTGCTTGACACCGGCGCGCATCTATGTTTTACTACTCTTCCCCCCTTCCGGCCTTCCATTCTTCCGACCTTGCAACGACATTGATTTGACACGTTACACCCCTCGTGCTACACTTCACAAGCTGGCGGTGGCTCGCCAGCTTGCAGAACGCCGGGTGAATTTCGACGACGGTGTCGGCACGCTCCAGGCACGGGACAGAGGCCGGGCCAGCGCCGGCAGGAGAGGTGGCAGGGGACGGTCCTCTGTTTTTTTGTGCCAGGAGCAGGGTGACGTTGCCGGGAAAGGTTGGGATGATCCATGAAGATCCTCGTGCTCAATTGTGGCAGCTCTTCGGTCAAGTACCAGCTCTTTGAGCTGGACGAGCAGCAGAGCCACGTGCCGGAGACGGTGCTCGCCGCGGGCATTGTCGAAGAGGTGGGCCTCGGCAACCCATCGCTTACCCACCGCCGCCCCGGCCACGATCGCGTGGTCCGCCACAACTTGCCCGTGACCAACCACGAGGATGCGATCCGTGTCGTCGTCGACGTGCTCGTCGACCCCGACCTCGGCGTGCTCGACAGGGTGGAGGAGCTCGACGCGGTGGGCCACCGCGTCGTGCACGGCGGCGAGCGCTTTGCCGGCTCGGAGCGCATCACGCCTGCGGTGATGGATGCCCTGTACGACAATGTCCCTCTCGCCCCGCTCCACAACCCGCCCAATATCCAGGGGATCGAAGCCGTGACGGCGTTGCTGCCCGACGTGCCGCAGGTGGGCGTGTTTGACACTGCTTTTCACCAGACGATGGAGCCGCACGCCTTTCTGTATGCCCTCCCCTATCGCTTTTACGAGCAGTATGGCGTGCGCCGCTACGGCTTTCATGGCACCTCGCACCGCTACGTGGCGCGCCAGGCGGCCGCCTACCTGGGCCGCCCCTTGTCGGAACTCAAGATCGTCACCTGCCACCTGGGCAACGGGGCCAGCGTGGCCGCTGTGGACGGCGGGCGATCGATCATGACCAGCATGGGCTTTACCCCGCTTGAAGGACTGCCGATGGGTACCCGCTGTGGTGATATCGATCCGGCCATCATCCCCTTTTTGATGGATAGGGAAAACCTCGACGGGGCCGGCATCGATCTCTTGCTGAATAAGGAAAGCGGCGTGCTGGGCCTGTCGGAGCTATCGAGCGACATGCGCACCTTCGAGGAAGCGATCCACGCCGGCCCGCAGCATCCACACTACCCGCGCTCGGTGCTGGTGCTCAAGCATTATACCTTCCGTGTGCGCATGTACATCGGCGCCTATGCGGCTGCCATGGGCGGCCTCGACTGTGTCGTCTTTACCGGGGGCATCGGCGAGAATTTCACCGAGATTGTCGATTGGTCCACCTGTGACCTCGAGTGTCTCGGCATTGAGGATGTCCACGCCCGGCGTGCCGCGGGAAGCATTGTCGAGGCAACTGCCAGCCACTCGCGCACCAAGGTGCTCATCGTGCCGACGAATGAAGAGCTCGCCATTGCGCGCGAGACGTTCGAGATTGTGACGGGGCAGGACATTTGGGAGTAGATAGATGACTCAACAAGATCCACGCGTGCTCGAGCTGCGCGAGATGCGGCGGCAGGCACGGCTGGGTGGGGGGGCCGAGCGGATCGAGCGGCAGCACGAAAAGGGCAAGATGACGGCGCGCGAGCGGCTGGCGGCGCTGCTCGACGACGGCACCTTTAACGAGCTGGAGCCGTTCATCACGCACCAGGGGGACGAGCTCGGGCGCGACTCGGAGCGATACCTGGGCGAGGGGGTTGTCACCGGCTATGGCCAGATCGACGGCCGCACGGTGTATGTCTATGCCCAGGACTTTACCGTCTTTGGCGGCACGCTGAGCGAGATGCATAGCCGCAAGATCCAGCGCGTGATGGACCTGGCGGTGCGCAATGGCGATCCGATCATTGGCCTGATCGATTCTGGCGGTGCCCGCATCCAGCAGGGGGTGAAGGCGCTCGGCGGTTATGCCGAGATTTTCCGGCGCAACGCCGAGTATTCGGGGGTTGTGCCGCAGATCAGTGTCATGCTCGGCCCGTGCGCCGGCGGCGCTGCCTACTCGCCGGCGATCACTGACATCATCATCATGGTCGAGGGCCAGTCGTTCATGTTCATCACCGGCCCGCAGGTCATCCAGGCGGTCACGGGCGAAAAGGTCGATCCCGAGACGCTGGGCGGCAGCCACGTGCACATGAGCCTGAGCGGTACTGCCCACCTGGCAGCCCCGTCCGAGGTGGCGGCGCTCGATCTTTGCCGGCGCGCGCTCAGTTACTTGCCTTCCAATAACGTCGAGAATCCACCTTACAGGGCGCCTACCGACGATCCACTGCGCATGGACGATGCTCTGAATCACCTCGTGCCCCTCGACCCAACCGCGCCCTATGCCATGCACGACGTGATCCATCACGTCGTCGACGATGGGCAATTTCTCGAGCTGCAGCCCCTCTTTGCCCAGAACGCCATCATCGGCCTGGCGCGTATCGGCGGCCACAGCGTGGGCATCGTCGCCCAGGAGCCAAGCGTCATGGCCGGCGTGCTCGATATCGACGCTTCTGACAAGATCTCGCGTTTTGTCCGTTTTTGCGACGCGTTCAATGTGCCACTGGTCACCTTTATCGACTCGCCTGGCTTTTTACCTGGCATCGACCAGGAGCACCGCGGTATCATCCGCCACGGCGCCAAAGTGCTGTACGCCTATTCCGAGGCGACCGTGCCCAAGATCAGCATCATCACCCGCAAGGCCTACGGCGGCGCCTATGTGGTCATGTCGAGCAAGTTCCTCGGCACCGATGTGAACTATGCCTGGCCCAGTGCCGAGGTGGCCGTCATGGGCGCCGAGGGCGCGGTGAACATTATCTATCGCCAGGAGATCGCCCGGGCCGAGGACCCTGATGCGGAGCGCGCCCGCCTGGTGCGCGAGTATCGAGCGAATTTCAGCAATCCGTACCACGCGGCGAGTGCTGGGTACGTCGACGACATTATCGAGCCGCGCGAAACGCGCCCCAAAGTCGTGGCCGCCCTTGCGGCCCTGCACGACAAGCAGACGTCGGGCCCGCCGCGCAAGCATGGGAATATGCCGATGTAGAAATGAGTGGAATGCGATGGAAAATTTGACGACAGCACTCCTGATCACCCTGATCGGCATGGGCCTGGTGTTCGGCGCGATCGTGCTCTTTTGGGGGTTTATGACGGTGTTGGTCAAGCTGGCGGCGGAGCAGGGGGATAGGGAAGAGGTAGAGGTCGAGGCAGCCCGGACAGAGGCGCTGTCGGCGGCGCGGTTCGCCGCTTCCGAGGCCGAGCTGCGCCGGCGGGCGGCGCTGTCGGCCGCGGTCGCCGCGCTGGCCGAGCAGGAGGCGGCGAGTGTGAAGCCCTTTCCGCTGCCGCCGACAGCATTTGTGAGCAGTTGGCAGGCGGTGATGCGCGCCAGGCAGTTGGGAGAGCGAGGCAGAGCGCGATGAGATACAAGGTTCGGATCGAGGGCAGGACGTTTGAGGCTGAGGTCGGCAACGTCGACGCGCGGCCCATCGTCGTCGTCGTCGAGGGTGAGCGCTACGAGGTGTGGCCCGAGCTACTGTCGATGGACGAGTGCGCACCGGCCGATGAGGCGGCACCGGCTGCCGGGGTTCGCCCGCCCTCCCCTCTTGCTTCCGGCACGGCGGTGGCCCTGTCGCCCGAGCAGGCGGCGGCGACGAGCCGCCCAACCCGCCGCACCACCGGGCCCGAAGCAGCGCCGGCGGCCAAAGCAGGCAAAGTGGTGTACGCCCCGATCCCTGGCGTCGTCGACTCGGTTGCCGTCCGCCTGGGTGACCAGGTCGCTGCCGGCGATCCGTTGTGTGTCGTCGAGGCGATGAAGATGAAGAACATCATCCGCGCCACCCGCGCTGGCACCGTGGCCGACGTCTATGTCGCGCCAGGGCAGCATGTCAGGCACAATGACCCGTTGGTCGAGTTTGGGGAGTAGGGCGGAGGCCATACCATGGAATTTGCTGATCTCTGGACCGAGCTGGTCAAAGGACTGGCCAACTTTGGCCTCGGCAACGCGGTGATGATTGTCGCGGGGGCGGTGCTGATTACCCTGGCGATCGTCAAAGAGTATGAGCCGGTGCTGCTGCTGCCCATCGGCTTTGGCTGCATCCTGGCCAACATCCCCCTGTCGGGCATGGCGGTGAACCTCGCCGCCGAGTCGCTCGAAGAGGCGGGCATGTTTGACGTGCTCTATGCGGCCGGCATCGCCACCGAACTTTTTCCGCTCCTGATCTTTGTCGGCGTGGGGGCCATGATCGATTTCAGCCCGCTGCTCGCCCAGCCACGGATGGTGCTGCTCGGCGCGGCGGGCCAGTTTGGCATCTTTGGCACGCTGATCCTGGCCACGCTGCTCGGCTTTGAGCTGAACGAGGCGGCGTCGATCGGGGTCATCGGCGCCATCGACGGGCCGACGGCCATTTTCGTCACCAGCAAGCTTGCCCCCCACATGCTGGCGCCCATCGCCGTGGCTGCCTACTCGTACATGAGCCTCATCCCCATCATCCAGGTGCCAATCATGAAGCTGCTGACCACGCGTGAGGAGCGGCGCATCCGCATGGATTATGCACCCCGGCCGGTGTCGCGGCGCACGCGGATCATCTTTCCCATCGCCATTACCCTGGTGGCCGGCCTGCTGGTGCCCGACGCTACACCCCTCGTCAGCATGCTCATGCTCGGCAACTTGTTGCGCGAGAGCGGTGTCGTCGAGCGCCTGCGCAAGGCGGCGGAGAACGAGATCATTAACATCGCCACCCTCTTCCTGGGACTGACCGTGGGGGCCACCATGTCGGCAGAGAGCTTCCTGAACCTGGAGACGCTCGGTATCCTGGCGCTCGGGTTCATCGCCTTTGTGCTCGACACGGTGATGGGCCTCCTCTTTGGCAAGCTGATGTCGGTGCTGAGCGGGCACAAGATCAACCCGCTCATCGGCGCCGCGGGCATCAGCGCGTTTCCGATGGCCGGGCGCCTGGCGGCGCAGGTGGCCCAGGAAGAGGATTTTGACAACTTTATCCTGATGCACGCTATGGGCGCGAACACAGCCGGTCAGCTCGGCAGTGTGATGGCCGGTGGCGTGCTTCTGGCCCTGGTGACAGGCATTTTGCAGCTCTGATGCCTGATGGAGCTCGCGCCGCGCTGCTCGCGGCACTCACGCTCGTTGGTTTGGCGTGCATGTTGCTGCTGCTCAGCCTGCTGATACGCTGCGCCGCCGGCGACGAGGGGCCCACCCTGACGCCTGACGTGCCTGCGCTCACGCCCGGGCTGCCTGTCACCACACCCAAGGTTCCTGAGGGTCGCTCGCCCTATACGGGACCCATGGCCCGGTCACCGCGATCGGACCCAGCCGTGGGCCCGCTCCGCCCGGCACCTGGTGCAGCATCAGAGGTGCCCTGCTCACCGCGCAGTTTGTAAACGCGCTTCCCCAGAGCGGGGAAATCTCCCAGGTGCCGGCGGAGCACCCGCTTGCGCCAGGAACTTGGTACCTGCCACTCGCATCCCGCCACCGGTACCGGCAATGACTCGATACCTGTACCCAATCCCTGGTATGCGACCGGCTCTATACGATTTTCGTTCCGCACTCCGGGCAGAACTTGGCGCCCTGGACAGGCGCGCCGCATGAAGGGCAGGCACTGGGGGCGCGCTCGATCTTGGTTCCGCACTCGGGGCAGAATTTGGCGCTCCCCACATCGGCGCCGCAATTGGGGCACGCCGTGGCGGCCGGTGGCTTGGGCTGTGTCATGGCGGTGCCACACTCGGGGCAGAATTTGGTGCCTGCCGTCGCCACCGCCTGGCAATTGGGGCAGCGCGCCACATTGGCCGCTGCCTGTTTGGCGGCCTCGCCGGCCTGCTTGAATACTTCGCCCAGGCCCAACGCGCTGGCGAACCCCTTGAGCACGGCCCCTGCTTGCTCTGCTTCCGCTTGCGCGATCTCGGTGCTGCGTGGCGAGTCCTCTTCACAGTAGCCGCTCTGCTCATCCCAGCAGGATAGGCACACAATGCGCCCACACGTCGGGCATTCGCGGAAGCGGTCTTTGACCTGGTCCCAGGCGTGGTCTAGTTGCTGCTCGGTCAGGCTGTGGCTGTAGCGCGGATCGTCGTGCATCACGCTGCTGGCCGCTGCCCCGCCGAGCACTGGCACTTTGCGCAGCAGGCCACCCATCGCCTGCCGTCCAATATCCTTCGCAATCGTCGACGTCACGTCCGGCTTGCTGCGGTGTTCGCGGTTGCACGACTCGCAGTAAAAGACCGCGTACGGCCCAATTCCATCGTTGCGCACGTCATAGTTCGGCATACGGCTCGGCTCACCCATCCTCAAATCCTCCCAGATCCATTGATAAACGGCCACTGCATTATAGCAGAATGTGGCGCGGCGTCAAAAGGGCGAAAATCTCTATCAGAGTCACCTTGCCAGGCTTGCTGCCGGGGCGGTGCGCAAGTACGCCCGGTATGCTGCGGTCTCGGCGAGCAGCGCCTCGAGGCGGCGGCGTGCCTCGTCGACGGCTGTGGGCACGGGCGAACCTGTGCCATGCGCCAGATGACAGATGCTCTCCTCGCACCCGATCACGCCTACTTGCCCTCCCGCGGCCAGCCAGGCGATCCCTGCCTCTACCGTCGCCACCCGGTGTCCCAGGTGGGCGGCGGCCGCTTCCGGGTCCAGCACACCGTCTTTTGCCCGCAATACATAACGCACCATCCCGCCTAGGCGCGCCAGAAAGGCCCCCGCCTCGTCGAGTCCTGCGTCTGCGGCGAACAGGAACACTTGCTCCGGTGCAACCTGCTCCAGCGCCGCTGCCAGCTCGCGCGGGCCGGGCGGCAGTGTCCAGAGCGCCAGGCGGGCGGCAGGCACCAGCTCGCGGCGTGTGTGGGTGACGATACCCTCGGGCACGTTGCCCTCGGCCCACACGAGCACGCGCTCGCTTCCGTCTTGTCCCGGTGCCAGCGCGCGCAGCATCGCCAGCGGCTGCGGGTGTACCCGGTAGTCGTGCACCTGGAAGGCGGGGCCAGCCGGGATCTCGACAGCAGCGGCGGAGGCCCCCGCCTCTGCCGTCCACGCGTCAACCCACTCCACCTGGAGCTCGGGCAGGCCGCGATAGTCACTGGTGCGCACTGTCACCGCCAGGTCAAAGCGGCCGCGGGGCACCAGCCAGCCGGCGCCCTGCCACCAGAACACGGTCAGGGCGTGGTCATGGGCATCCTCGATCGTCACCCGCCGGTGCTCCTCTGTGCGCCCGATCGGCACGTCGCTGAGCACGCGCACGTCGCGCACCGCCAGCGTGAGGGCGGGGTTGCCGCGCCCAAAGGGGGCGAGCCGGGCTGTGGCGGCAACCAGGTCGAGGGTTAGGTCAGGGATGTCGACGGTGGCGTCGATCTGGAGCGCGCGCTCGGGGGCCGCGGCAACCTGCGGCGCAAGAGCGCGCGACAGGGCACCGCGCAGGGTTGCCAGGCGCTCGGCCTCCACGCTCAAGCCGGCGGCACCCGGATGGCCGCCGAACTCTTCCAGCAGGCCGGCGCACGCCTGCAAGCCCGCCACCAGGTCCACGCCAGCCACCGAGCGGCCGGAGCCGCGGGCGATCTGTCCTGCCGGCGTGGCCACGAGGACGGCCGGTTTGCCGAAACGCTCTGCCAGGCGCCCGGCGACGATGCCGAGGATGCCGGGCGGCCACGCCGGGTGAGAGAGCAGCAGTACGTGGTAGTCGTGCAGCAGGGCCGGGTTGCGCTGGATCTGTGCCAGGGCGGCGTCGGCCACCTGCTTGGTCAGCCATTGGCGGCGCGCGTTCAGTCCCTCCATCTCGGTCGCCAGGATGCGGGCGCGCAACTCGTCGCCGGTGGTGAGGAGCTCGACCCCGGCGCTCGCGTCGGCCAGGCGGCCGAGGGCGTTGAGCCGCGGGCCGAGCACGAACCCGACGTGGTCCTCAGCCAGGCCACCTGGTGCCAGGCCGGCCGCCTGGTAGAGGGCGAGCAGGCCGGGGCGGGCTGTGTCGCGCAGTGCCTGCAGTCCGCGCTGCACCAGGTAGCGATTGTCGGCCTGCAGCAGGCCGACGTCGGCCACAGTGCCGAGGGCGACGAGGTCGAGCGCAGCACGGGCCGCGGCCGGTGCCAGCACGGACGCGAGGGCATGGGCCACACCCACCCCCGTCAGGTGCGCGAGCGCGTGATCGGCTGGCAGGCGATGGGGGTTGATGACGGCCAGTGCGGCGTCGGGCAGAGCCTCCCCCGGCACGTGGTGGTCGGTGACGATCGTGTCAGCGCCCAGCTCCACGGCGTAGGCGAGCGCACGGTGCGCCGTGACGCCGGTGTCGACGGTGACGATCAGGCGCGCGCCCCGCTGTACCAGGTGCTGCACGCCAGGGTGGTGCACGCCGTGACCTTCGCTGCGCCCCGGTACGTGGAAAATCGCCTCGGCGCCTGCCGCACGCAGCGCTTCGAGCAGGAGCGCCGTCGCCGTCTGCCCGTCGGCGTCGAAATCACCCCACACGGCTACCGTCTCGCCCCTGTCGATGGCCCTGCGGATGCGCTCGACCGCGAGGTCGAGATCGGGCAGGTCCAAGGGAGAGGCGGGCGTGTAGGCGGCGGGATCGAGAAAGGCGCGTGCCGCCTCGGCGGTGCGAATGCCGCGCCGCACGAGTGTCTGCGCGACGAGCATCTGGCTGCCTGCGGCGTGGAGCACCCCATCCGGGACGTCAACAGGCTCGGGATCGATCCAGATTGTCATGACTTGCCTGACATGCGCATCTTCTGTGCGCCTCCAGTTGCCTCTGTAGCTCTCTGTGTAACAGATCAGAACTCGATCTCTGCCACTTGTTCCAGATCAACCATCACCGCCTCCCCCTCCACGTCGTCGGGCAGCTCGTCGGGGAAGGCGGGTTCCACGTCGCGCTCGCACAGGGAGCGATAGTTGCACAGGCGGCAGCGGCTGTCATCGTCGGTGAGCGGCCAGATGGCGCTCTGGCGCGATGCGATTTCGGCGGCGAGTGCCGCCAGGTCGTCGCGATCGGCGGCGTGCTGGGCGGCATTGTAGCCAAAGTGCTCGACGTGGCCGCCGTGGGCGGCGAACCAGTAGATCATCTCCACCTGCTCCGGCTTGGGCCGCACCCCGCCGTGGACCGCGGCGCCCGCCTCGACTGCCAGGTAGCGATAGACGCGCGTCTGCAGGCGCCGCCCCAGCTCGTCGCGCCCTGGGCGGCGGCGCACTGTCTTCCAGTCGACGACCACCATGCGCTCTCTGGGCTCGGCGGCGAGCAGGTCGATCTTGGCGACGAGCCTGTGGGGGCCGGGGCCATCGCCGACCTGTGGCATCGGTGCCGAGAGGATTACCTCGGCGCGGCGCACTGCCTCGGGCACGCCGGCGGGTGGATGGGCGAGGAAGGTGTGCCACCAGGTGCGCAGCTCGTCGTCGTCGATCGTTGCCTCGATCCGCTCCAGGTCAAAGCCGAGGGCGCGCTGGTGGGCGAGCCGGTGAAAGTCGGCCCCACGCTCCGCCATCCGCTCGTACTCGCCCGGCGTCCCTGTCACCAGCGCCGGCCACGGCTGCATCAGCACGTGCCGCAGTTGAAACCGTCGATTACACTCGACATAATCCTGGAGTGATTGCTGGGTGAAGCGAAATGTCTCAGGCAAGGGCATAGGGCACTCCATGGTTGGGTGGTTGGTCAGTTTGTCGGCTGGCTGTTGGGCAAGCCAACAAACTGGCCCCTTTCTCACCGTAACTATTCACCCGGTGGGGGGTTAACATAGCGTACGCATCCAACACTTTTGAAAGGACGACAGAGACGTCATGAGAGTAGTCACCGATAGTGGAGCGGACCTGCCGCTGGAATGGTTGCAGGAGCATGAGGTCGTAGTGCTGCCCCTGCATATCACCTGGGAGAATGGCGAATCGGCGGACGACATCAGCACGGCTGATTTTTACGCACGCCTGGCGCACGAGCACAACCCGCCGACGACGTCTCAGCCCTCGGCTGGTGAGTTTCGTGACGTTTATGCACGGCTCGCCGGCGAGGACCCGGATATCCTGTCTGTGCACATCTCGTCGGGGCTGAGCGGCACGCTGCGCTCGGCACAGGCCGCTGCCGATATGGTGCCCGGGGCGAATGTGACGGTGGTCGACACGCTCACCCTGTCTGGCGCCGAGGGGTGGCAGGTGCGCGCCGCCGTCGCCGCGGCGGAGGCGGGTGACAGCGTGGAGGCGGTCGTCGACAAGGTCGCGCGGGTGCGTGCCGCCACGGACACTGTCTACACGCTCGACACGCTGCACTACCTGATCCGCGGCGGGCGCATCGGCCGCGTCAAGGGCTCTGTTGGCTCGCTGCTCAATATCAAGCCCCTGATCGCCGTGGAAAAGGAAGCAGGGACCTATGTGCAGGTGGGCACGGGCCGCGGCCTGACCCGCGCGATGAAAAACCTGGTCGAGTACGTGGCGACCCACGCGGGGGAGGGGGCAGCGATCGTGGCGCAGGTGATGCACGCCGAGGCGCGCGGGCTGGCACACGATCTGTACCGCTTGATCGACGAGCGATTCCAGGTGCACTGGCTGCCCATTGGCGAGATCTCGCCTGTGCTCGGCACCCACACCGGCCCGGGTCTCGTCGGCATTGCGTTCGCGCCTGCCGCCGCCCTGGAGGGCATCGATCTGACCTGATCTGGAAGGGGCAAAGATTGGAAGGCTGAAAAATTGGAAGGTTATGCCCAACCTTCCAACCTTCCAGCCTTCCAACCTTCCAACGTTACCCATCATCACCCGCACGAAACCTGTCTTGCAGTGCCAGGAACGCGACTGCCGGCTGCATCTTGACGCGGCGCCCGCCCGTGTTCCAGGTGATAATCAGCTCCTTGCGCGCGCGTGTGATGCCCACGTAGAGCAGCCTCAGCCGCTCCGCCACGTAATCAAGCCGTGCCTGCCTCGTAGCAGTCCCTTCTTCCAATCTTGCGCTCTCCCCACCTTCCAACCTTCCAGGCTCGAGCTTGGACACTGCCTTGAGCTGCGCCAGTGCCTCGGCCACCAGGTTCAAGTGGTCGCGGATGAACCACGGCTCCGAGATGTAGGTATCGTGGGCTGAGCCGGCGGGATAGTCATAGTTGTTGACCGACATCAGGTAGACGCGGTCCCATTCCAGCCCCTTCGACTTGTGCACCGTAGCCACGGTGACCATCCCTTTGGGGGCCTCGAATCCACTCTCCTCTTCGGAAAAGCCGAGGAAGCGGCGCTCGTTCCGGGCGATCACCGCCAGCTCTTCCACCAGCTCGGGCAGCCGGTAGGTGGGATGGGTGCGCGTCGCGTCGCGCAGCAGGCCGGCAAGCTTGTGCGCCAGCGCCAGCTCGGCGGCCTGGCCAAAGATCTCGCCCGCGAGGGTCAGCACGAGCTGGTCGATGGGCAGGCTGGCCGCCCCATGCCAGCGGCGGGCGACGTCGCGGAAATCTTGGATCAATTGCAGTTCTGGTCGCCGCCGGTCCGCCTGGAGCGCCGCGAGCCAGTCGTGCCCGGCGCGCGGCCACAAGTAGGCCTCGATCGTTGTGCAGCGGTGGATCTCGCGCGCTGCCGCCTCCACCCGCGCTGCCGTATCCGGATCATCCAGGTCGGCGCGGCGCCACACGCGAAACGCTGCTGCCAGCTTGCGCCCCGATACCGGGTCGGCCAGGGCGCGCAGAATGTTGCCCAGCGCGCCGGCCGTCTGGCGCGTCACGCTCGTCGAGCGCAGCAGCTCCACGTAGGGGATGTTCCTCTGGCCCAGGTAGTCGATCACTTCGAATCCGCGTGCGTTGCGCGGCACGAGCACCGCGCACGTGGCCTGCGCTTCTGGCGACAACCCCGCCTGTGTCTTGATCCAGCGCTCGATCGAGTCGGCGACCGCGTTCATCTCGGCATCGGGTGTGAACTCGCGATCCACAAGCTGTACCGCGCCCGGGTCGGCGGGTGGGTTCGGCTGGGGATCGCCCGGCGGGGTGGGGCGGATGTGGGGCAGCGCCAGCGCCTTGCGCACGCCAGGGGTCGGGTGTTCGTTGCGCACCCAGTCGATCAGGGTGTTGGCCAGGTCGATGATGGCCGGCTGCGAGCGGCCCGACTCGGGCAGTTGGCGCGCCTGCACGTCGCCCTGGCGGCCGACGAAATCGAGCAGGAGCTGTGGGTCGGCGGTGGTAAAGGTCTCATAGATCGCCTGGTTTGGGTCGCCGACGCGCACCCAGTTCCCCTCCTCCCCCGCCAGGAGCTGGAGGGTGTCCTGCTGCAGTTGGCTCGAATCCTGTGCTTCGTCCTCCAGGATATAGGGCCAGCGGTGGCGCAGGCGGGTCAGGTACTCGGGGTCGCTATGCAGCGCCTGGAGCGCCAGGCGGATCAGGTCATCGAAATCGACCACGCCGCGGTAGGCGAGGCTGCGCTGATAATCGACATAAATCGACGCACCGATGCGTGCCATGTCGAGGTGACGGAAGGGGCTGGCTTCTCCCCCTGCCCCGGCGCCTGCCGCTGCCTCGATCCTCGTCAGGACGTCGTCGGGTGTCCGTTGCAGGTCCTTCGCACGCTTGATAAAGGCAGCAGCCACGTCGCGCACCAACCCAGGCCAGCGGTTGCGCTTGATCCACTCTACGCGCCCGCCCTCCACTTCGGCCGACAGGTATGCCTCGGCGGCGTCGGGGTGGGCGCGCAGCCAGGCCTCGACTGCATCCTCGCGCACCGCGTCGGCCTCGCGCTCGTCGATGATACCAAAATCCTCGGCCAGGCCGACAAGGGCTGGCCGCTCGCGCACGATGTCGTGCGCCAGGCCGTGGAGCGTGCGCACGCGGTAGCCATAGTTGGGCAGCAGGCCGCGTTGGGTGATCAGGCGGTTGATGCGCCGCCTGAAGTTGTCGACGGCCGAATTGACGAGGGTGACGACGAGCACCTCCTGGTCGTCGCTGATCTGCTCGGCGACGAGCTGGGCGGCAAGCACTGCGAGCGTGTGCGTCTTGCCGCTGCCCGGGACGGCCGAGATGCCCATCTTGCCCTGTTTGTAGGCGAGCACTGCCTGTTGGCTGGCCCTGGGCACGAATTCGTCCCGAGTGTGAGACTCGGTCATGCTCACGCCTCCCCCTCGCTGCCCGCCAGGGGCGGCGTGTGCCTGAGCACGCCCTGCAGTGACGCGCGCAGTGGGCCCTGCTGCTCATAGCCACGCTCGTCCAGCTCACTAAAGGCAAGGTAGATGCGCCGCCGGGTGCGGTGGGCCAGCCCGCGTACCATGCGCGTGATCGATTCGTGCTGCACCTCGACCTCATCCTCGTCGGTCCATACTTCGCCCTCTTCCCAGTCGCGGCGCAGCACGTAGGGGTGGGTGAGCGGCTGGTAGATGCGCTGGAACCAGCTCGCGTCGCCCGCGTTGAGCCAGAACTGGACATCGACAGGGTGGTTCATCACCAGGAAGGTGTAGGCCGGCACCAGGAGCACGGCGTTCTCGGGCCGGATCTGCCAGCTCTCCAGGTACTGCGCCGCCACCACCCCGCGCTCCACCATGTCCACGTATTCCAGTGCCAGCCAGGTCGCCCCCCCTTCGTGGTGGCCGGTCTCCGAGTTTGCCGCTCCCGGCACTGCCCGCCTGAACTTACGCACCGACTCGATCAGCTCTGCCGTCACGGCCCCCGCGTCGAGATTGCGATGGAAACCGAACCCTGGCTGCGACAGGACCTCGCCAAACAGGCGGCTGAAAAAGTGGTCGAGGGCCTTGTCGTCTCGTTCCCCATCGAGGCCGCCGCCGGCGCGATATTCATCCATCCACTGCCGCAGCTCGTCATAACGCGCGCCGAGCAGGTAGCTGATCCGCTCCTGCATCCCGGGCACGATCTGGTGAAAGGGGAGCAGCACGGGTTGGCCGTCGTCCACCCTGTAGACAATGTCCGCCAACAGGCGGGCGCGCACCGGATCGAGATCGGCGATCGCCATCCCCAGGGCGTGGGCGACGTCGACAGCCGGCGGCGGGCGGCGCCAGGCAGGGTGTGCCAGGCGCGTCAGGGTGAGCAGCGCGCGGGCCGCTGGCGCCTCGCGCAGCTCGCGCGAGGGGCGGTGTGTGCGCACGGCGATGCCATAGCGGCTCAGGCGCTCGGTGAGGGAAAAACGGAGGGCGTCGCTCAAAAATGGCGACAGGACGGCGATCTGGCCCGGATCGTATCCCTCTTGTTGCACCAGGCGCGAGATCTCGTCGGCCACCCAGTCAAGCATCTCGGGGTGAAAGCGCTCCACGTTGTAGGCCATGGCCTGGCGCGGGTTGACCCCCTCCCTCGGGGCCGCCGGGGTGCGATCTCTTGGGTCTGCGAAGGGGGCCACCAGGCTGTCGGCCAGGGCCAGCACCTCCGGCGGCGCCACGTGCGACCCGTCGAGGACGACGTGCTCGCGGCACACGGCTGCCAGCGACAGCGCGCTGTCGGGGTCGGCGCCCAGAAAAACACGATAGCCGCCGCCCGTGTCGTACACCACCAGGGCCGACTCGGCCAGGGGCAGCCAGACGCGCAATAGATCGTGGCTGGCGGGAATGTCCTCCTCCACATTGTCTACGATCAGGTGGCGGTAGCCACTCAGCAGGTAGCGCCTGAGCTGGGGCAGCGGCAGCAGGTGGTGCCAGAATAGCTCGATCTGGAGCGACCAGTCGAGCAGGTTATTCTCCAGGCACGCGCTTCGAAAGGCAACGGCGAGCGCCTGCACCTGTTCATACACCTTCAGGCGTGCCGAATCGCCGCTCCACGCCCTGCTGAGGCGCGCGGCGATGTCCGTGACAGCAAATCCGACGGCGGCAGCCTTGTTCAGGTTGTCGATGATCTGGCTCACCATCCGCGGCCGGCTGATCGTGATCCCCTCGAATGCCCCAGCCTCGAGGAATGGCCCGGCCAGGCGGTCCATGTAGTAATGGGTTGTCTCGAGCGTGAGAAAGCGCGGCTGCTGTTCGGGGTGCAGGCCGGCGGGCTCGGCGACGAGGGGCCAGAAGAGCTCGATCGTGCGCCGCGCCAGGCCGCCCACGGTCGCCACGTCGACCACGGTGCCCGCCGGAGTGGCGGCATCATGGATCGCCCGGTAGTAGGGGGTAGCCAGGGTGCGCTGCGGCACCAGGATCAGGATCTGCTCGGCGGGCACGCCCTCGACGAGCAGGTGGCGCAGGCGTTCGACTGCCAGCGTCGTCTTGCCGGCGCCCGGCGGGCCGGACAAAAAGAGGGTATGATTGCCCCTGTGTGGGGCAGTGACGACGTTCAAGGCAATCAGTGTTTCCCTTTCTTTCCACCGCGATCGAGCTCGTCGACTTGCTGGTTGGCCGGCACTTTGGGGGTGTTGCGATGGCAGACGAAAATGGATGGCAAGCTGGCATCGGGTGCCGGGTAGGAGCGGCACAGCTCGGGGATGGGCCGGTCGAGCTGGTTTTCAGAGAGGAGCCAGATCTCGTGCGCTGCCCACCAGCGGCGGATGGCCGAGCGCGTCCACGTCTTGCGGTCGAAAAAGAGAGAGTGGAGCCGCCATTTTGAGTGCTGGCCCGGCCGGCGGTCGTAGCCGATCACAATGTCCTGGTCAGTCAGGAAATCTCGCTCCTGGGGCTCGCTGCTTTCATCCAGGAGCTCTAGGGCAAAAGTATCTTCGTATTCGACAATCGGTGTGCGTGCTTTTCGAACCATAATTACCCTCGTAGACATATTATAGCACCGCTGGCGGCCTCGTGCAAGGAAGCCAGGCCACAAGTATCGCGCTACCAGACTTGTCAGGCGTGCGTTTTGTGTTATAATCAGGCGGCACAATGCTCTGACCATTGTTCAGGGGAGGCGTATCTGCTCAATAATCGGGGGTTGGGGTGCGTGCGGGCACCGCACACACCCCAACTTTCCCCCTTTATTGAGATGATACGAGGAAGTGATGAAACCAGGTGCGGAGGAGCTGATTAGCCGGGGGATGCTGGAGCGGCTCATGGAGGAGATGGCGTCGCGCCGCGATGCCATCGTCGAAGAGTGGTTTGAAGCGGTTGGCCGCACTTGCTTTGTCCCACTCGCGGCTTGCGCCCTGCGCGAGCGCCTGGGTGGGCTGCTCGACCGTTTTGTCTCGCTCTGGTTGGCCGAGTCCATCCCTGATGAGGAAGCGCAGCGCGTGGCAGAGGAGATCGGTGCCGATCTGGCGTCGCTCCACCTGGTGAACGCCGAAGCGTTGGGACAGACGCTGCGCATCCTCGGCACCTCGCTGCCGTGCGATCTGCCTGGTGCTGCCCATGACCTGGGCAAGCTGCACCTGCGCCAGGCGAACCTCTTGCAGCGGTTGGCGATCGGCTACTACCGGCAGGGGTGCACGATCGTCCTCGATGAGCAGGAGCAGATCCGCAGCGCGCTGCTGGTCGAGCTGCAAGCTGCCGATGCCAGGCTGCGCGCCGCGCACGACGATCTCGAGTCGCGCGTCGCGCAGCGCACGGCCGAGCTAGCACAGATAAACACCGAGCTGCGCAACGAGGTGGCCGAGCGGCTGCGCGTGGAGCAGGAGCTGCGCGACAGCAAGGAGCGCTGGCGCTCACTCGTGGAAAACGCCCCGGACCTCATCGGCACCGTCGACCGCCAGGGGCGCATCCGCTTTCTCAACCGCCTGCCGGGGTCGGCTGTGCCCCTCGAGTCGGTCATTGGTGCGGACGCGGCTTCGTTCGCACAGTGGGATTACCAAGAAGACGTCCGGCGGACACTGCACGACGTCTTTGAGACAGGCGTGCGGGTTACTCGCGAGATCGCGTTCACCAGCGTAACTGGCAATCGGGTCTGGTACGCCATCAGCTATGGGCCTATCTGGCAGGATGGCGAGGTAGTCGAGGTCCTCTTTGTCTCGCGCAACATCGACCGGCGGAAAAAACTCGAGCAGGCCAAAGACAACCTGATCCACGACGTGTCACACGAGCTACGCACACCCCTGGCCAAGATCAGGATGAGCCTCGAGCTGCTCGGCGAGATCGCAGCCAGGGATGAGCCCGACATGGAGCGTGCCAGGCGCCTGTCGCATCTTGCTCTCTCCAGCGTCGACAGCGTGCTCGACACGCTTGAGGATATCCTCGACCTGTCGCGCCTCGAGGCCGGCATGTGGAGCTATGAAGCCGAGCCGGTGGGCCTGGGCGCTCTGATCGATCTCGTTGTGGCGGACATGGCGCCGGCTGCGCAGGAGAAGGGACTGGTGTTGGCGGCCGAGGTGCCGGCGGCTTTGCCGCTGGTGGTCGGCGATAGAGACAAGCTGCAGCGTGTCCTCGTCAATTTGATCGATAACGCGGTCAAGTTCTCCCGCAAGGGGACGATCACGCTGGCGGCCGGCACCGACGACCGGGCGGTGCACGTGACCGTCGCCGACGAGGGAGAAGGCATCCTGCCGGAGAACAGGGAGCGCGTCTTTGAGCGCTTTTTCCAGGAAAAAAAGAGCAGCCACGGTGTCGGCATCGGACTGTCGATCTGCAAAGCCATCGTCGAGGCCCACGGCGGCAAGATCTGGGTGGAAAGCGAGGGGCGTGGCCTGGGCGCGACCTTTCACGCCGTGCTCCCCGCGGCACCGGAGGAGGAGGCAACGTGACGGCCAGAGTGATGATTGTCGAGGATGACGTCGAGCTGCAAGAACTGTACACCCACATGCTGGACGGAACCGGGTGGGAAATTGAGCAGATGTATGATGGCACACAGGCCCTGGCACGTCTGCAGGAAACTGTTCCCGACGCCCTGATCCTCGACGTCGTCCTCGACGAAATGGGCGGCGACGTGCTATATCACGAGATGCGGCGCCAGCCACGATTGGCGGATCTACCTGTCGTGATCGTGAGCGTTCTCTCTGCCGAGCGCTGTCATACCCTGATGCAGGTGGATGACAAGACTCGATTTTTGCGCAAACCGTTCCATCGCCAGGCCCTGTTGGAGGCTGTGGGTTGGGCGATGGGTAGAGGAGATGAATAGGGGAGGACGCCATGGATGAGCGTGCATGGGTGCCGGCCGGGGTCTCGCTGGACAGGCCGAATCCGGCCCGGATCTATGATTACATGTTGGGCGGCTATCACAATTTCCAACCCGACCGTGAAATGTCCGATACGATGGAAAAGCTCTTTCCCGAGGTGCGGCTGGCAGCCCGGGTGAACCGCGCGTTTCTACGCCGGGCTGTCACCTTTCTGGTGGAAGAAGGGTGTGATCAGTTTCTCGACTTGGGATCGGGCATCCCCACGGTGGGCAATGTGCACGAGGTGGCCCAGGCGCTCAATCCTGATGCACACGTGGTGTATGTGGACATTGACCCTGTCGCCGTGGCGCACAGCCTGGCGATGCTGGTGGACAATCCGCGCGCGACGGCCATCCGCGCCGATGTGCGCCAGGCAGAAGAGATCGTGACCCACCCGGATGTGCAGCGCCTGCTCGACCTGACCAAGCCCTTGGGCGTGCTGATAGTTGGGATGCTTCACTACCTGCTTGACGACGGTGAGGCGCAAGCCGCGGTGCGCACTTTTCGCACCGCGGCCGCCCCTGGCAGCTACCTGGCCATTTCCCATACTACTCCCCGTGTGTACCCGCCAGAAATGGCCGAGACGGTGGCCGATATCGTCAGGCGCAGCACCCGGGTCCGCCATCGCGCACCGGAGGATGTTCTCGTCTTTTTTGGTGATTGGCCACTGGTGCCACCGGGCCTGGTGCTCGGCCCGTTGTGGAGGCCCGAGAGCGCGCGCGACCCTTTGCTCAACGAGCCGGAGCTGGCGTGGACCATTTCCGGCGTGGCGCGCAAGGAGATAGCAGCAGGGGAAGATTAGCCAGGGCGGAGTTCCTGCCCCCCCTACGCCCCTCTGATCGTCTGATAGAGCGCGTCCACCCGCGCCCGTATCTCGCGCGCCTCGCGGTTCTCCGGGGTTTCCAGCAGCGCGAGGACGTCGGCCTCGGCGCGGCGGGCCACCGGCCACTCCTCAGCACTGGCCATGCGCAGCAGCAGGCGTGCGGCCAGCGTCGACGCGTGGCGCAGGCCTGCGATCTCGACCTTGTCCACGGTGTCGTAGCGCGTGTGGCCGTAGCCACGCCCGGCTAGCGACTCGACGGCGGACTGCATGCCGCCTGTGGGCACGCCGGCCAGGAAGAAGGGAAAGTGGTCGGAAAAGGCCGCGGCTTTTTGCGCCACGGCAAAGGGCAGCGCCATCTCCCGGCTCCACCCCTCGAGCAGGGGTTGCAGCGCCGGCCACTCGTTGAGGACGATGTCGCGCGTGTTGTCCCGGGCGCCAGCGCTGTCCATGTTCAGGTAGAAGCGGATCTGGTCCATCTCGTCGGCATGGGCGGCGACGTAGGCGCGCGAGCCGAGCAAGCCGATCTCCTCGACGCCCCACAGCACAAAGCGCACGGTGCGTGGCAGTGTCCCGGCGTGCTCGGCCAGCAGCCGGGCTGCTTCCAGCACCGACACGGCGCCCGATGCCGGGTCTTCGGCACCCTGTGAGATGTCGTGCCCGTCATAGTGACTGCCGACCATGACGATCTCGTCCGTCTTGTCACCGCCTGGCAGATCACCTACCACGTTCCACGACGTCATTGGCGCGCATCGGTCGGTCGACGTGATGCGCACGTGCACCTCGCCATATCGCCGTGCCAGGCGCTGCAGGTAGGCGCCGTCCTCTTTGGCCACCGAGATGCCGGGGATGAGCGCTTCTCCCGCATTGCCGATGCCGCCTGTCGCGGGACCGTAGCCGGGGTAGTGGTTGACGAAAATGAACCCCACCGCGCCGGCCAGCAGGCTGCGGCCAAACTTTTCGCCGCGGTGGACCCACCGTTTCGAGCCCCTGGGGCTGGTCACGGAGGTGGTCATCACGATTTTGCCTTCGATCTCGGCGGCACGCTCCTCGAAATCCTCTGGGGCGCCGTCACCCAGGTCGACGATCACTCCCTCCAGATCGGCGGCGGGTGAGTGGGGCAGGCTGATGCACGGGATCGTCTTTTGCACCGGGCTCACAATTTCGAACGTCGCCTGTCCCCGCACCCAGCCGACATAGCCGAAGGGCTCCAGGTGCACGTCCTTCAGTCCGTACTCGACCATCGTCGCCCGGAAGAACTCGGCTGCCTGGCGCTCGCCCTCGGTGCCGCCAAAGCGCGAGCCAAAATCGTCGCACAGCGTGATCAGGTT
The DNA here is from genome assembly GCA_016929795.1 of Anaerolineae bacterium. The sequence goes on along the minus strand of JAFGIA010000345.1, from coordinate 6,423 downwards.
GTCCATCACCGTGCTGCACGCGTAACAGTCGCCTACGATCCGCTGGTCCAGCGCGAGAAATGGGTTATGGTGGGACACGCTTCCCCCCTCGCTTTCCCTAATTCTTGGATTCGATCCCGTCTGGGTAGAATATCTCCTGCCCGCCCTCGATCGGCCGGCTGCCGCCTGGCAGGTCGAGCGGGTAGTCGCGGCCGCGGCGGATGGTAGCCTCGGTCGTATAAGGTCCGACGTCGGGCCAGTAGCCGACCATCTCTTCGGCTGCGAACTCGATGCGGGTGATCGCCTTGGCGCTCTTGTAGCCATAGAGCCACGGGATCATCAGGCGCAGCGGCGCGCCATAGATCTCGGGCAGGATGTTGCCGTTCATGTGGTGCGCCCAGATGGCGCGCTCGCGCAGCAGGGCTTCGATTGTCATCGACTCGTAGTAGCCATCAGCGCACTGCATGTGCACCCAGCGCGCCTCTGCCGTCGGCTGCACCACCTCCATCAAGCCGCTCAGGTGAAATCCCTCCCACGCCGCTGCCGCCGACCATCCTTCCACGCACGCCATACGCGACACCTGGGCCGTGCGCGGCAACGCCAGCACATTGGCCAACGACAGGCTTTGCGGGCTGCGCACCAGGCCGCCCACTTGCAGCGTCCATGTGTCGCGGTCCACTGGCTCGAGGGGCCGGTAGTAGCGCACATAGAAGCCGGGGACGTTCTCGTTGCGCAGCACGCCGGGCACGGGCGGGAGCGTGGCGGTGGGGCCGAGGGAGAATGGCCCGGCGGTGGCGCCGGCAGCCGGCGTGGCTGGCACGGCAGTCAAGGTGGGCGGTACCGCGGTCGACGTTGCCGCAGGTGGGGCAGCCCCTGTGGGGGGCGGGTTCCCTTCCTCGCCGCACCCGCCCAACGCAGGCAGGAGTGCTGCGCCGGCGGCCAGGCGCACGAATTGGCGACGGGTGAGTCGTTTCATGCGCCCAGTGCCTCCAGTACCTCCTGGCTGTGCTGTTTGGGGCTGACGTTCGGAAAGACCCTGGCGATGTGGCCCGTCTCGTCGATGATGTAGGTGGAGCGCAGGATGCCCTCGCGCTTTTTACCAAACACCGTCTTTTCGCCCCAGGCCCCATACAGGTCCGCCACGTGGTGATCGGGGTCGCTCAGCAGGGCGAAGGGCAGGCCATGCTTCCGGCGGAACTTTTCGTGGGACTCGACGGGGTCGGGGCTGACGCCGAGGACGACGGCGCCAGCGGCGAGGATGTCGTCATAGACGTCGCGAAAAGTGCACGCTTCGGTGGTGCAGCCCGGCGTGTCGTCCTTGGGGTAGAAGTAGAGGACGACTTTTTTCCCGCGATAATCGGACAGGGTGACGTCGCCTGCTGGCTCGGCGGGCAGTGTAAAATCAGGCGCTTTGGCTCCTTCTTCCAGCATGTGCTGGTCTCCTTTACTCTATAAAGATGCAAGGGTATGATACACGATATGAGGGCCTCGAGTCGGTAAGGTGGAGCACATCCCCTGTGATCGTGCCCCGGCCGCCGGCAATTGACCGGAAGGCCGAGTAGGGGTATAATGCTGGCCAAGATATCTTGAGGGAGGAACCCATGAGCCCATCTGTCCATTTCGCAGCCGATCGAACGGCCATCCAGCCTGGAGAATGCACCACCATCCGCTGGCACGTCGAAGGGGTCAAGGAGGTCTACTTTTTCGCCGAGGGCCAGGGATGGGAGGGGCACGGCGTGGTCGGCGTGGGCGAGCAGCAGGTTTGCCCGCAGCAAACGACCACCTACCGCCTGCGCGTGGTCCAGCGCGACGGCTCGAAAGATGTGCACAAGATGACGATCCACGTACAGCCCCAGGCAGCGCCTCAGGTCGTCCAGATGTTCACGGTCGACAGGGCCGAGATCCAGCCCGGTGAGTGTGTCACCTTCCGCTGGCACGTGGAGGGGGTCAAGGCCGTCTATTTCCACCCCGAGGGGCAACGCTGGCAGGACCACGGCGTGGCCGGCGTGGCCGAACAGCAAGTCTGCCCGCAGCAGACGACCACCTACTACCTGCGCGTGATCCGGCGTGACGACTCGGTCGAGGAGCACAAGATCACGGTCCAGGTGCGGTCGCAAGCACGATCTCGGGTCGTGCAGACCTTCTCTCTCGACAGGGTCGAGATCCGGCCCGGCGAGTGCGCGACTTTTCGCTGGCACGTGGAGGGGGTCAAGGCCGTCTACTTTCACCCCGAGCGCGAAGGCTGGCAGGACCATGGCGTGGCCGGCGTCGCGGAGCAGCAGGTGTGCCCCACCCAGACGACTAGCTATTGCCTGCGGGTGATCCACCGCGACGATGCGGTGGAGAACCACTACCTCACGCTTCAGGTGCGGTAGGGCATCTCGACGCGCGCGATCTGCTCTTCCAGCCGTGCCTGCACGCCGTCGGGCAGGGGGGCGGGCTGGTGTTGGTCGAGGAGGCGCACGACCTTTTCGCGCACGCGCCCGGCCATCGTCTTGCTGCCCGCCGCGGCCCACGCGCGGCGCATCTGGCGGTCCATCAGGGTGGGCAGCCATGTCTCCTGCCGGAAGTGCGCCCGCGTGTGCTCCTGGGTGAGGTAGTGGCCACCGGGACCGACGCGCCCGATGACGTCGACGGCCAGGGTATCGGGAGTGACACGCACGCCGGCGAGCATGCGGCGCGCCATGCCGATCACCTCGTCCGACAGCACCAGCATGTCGAAGGAGCCGAGCAAGCCCGATTCGAGGTAGCCGACGTCGTGCACCAGGTTGGCACCGGACAGGGCGGCGAGGACGATCGACAGCGTTGCCTCGGCTGCTGCCTGCTCGTCGAGCACCTTGGCGTCGGAGCAGCCCGCCGTGGAGAACATGGGCACGCCGATCCATTTCGCCACGTCGGTCATGGCGGCGCTGATGATCGCCAGCTCGGGCGAGCCGTACGACAGGATCGATGTCGCCATGTCCATGGGCGCGTTCACACCCCCCATGATCACGCCTGCGCCGGGCTGGCGCGCCTGCGCCATCACCACGCCAGTCAGATACTCGGCCAGTGCCTGGACCATCGTGCCCGCCATGGTCACCGGGCCGGTGCCACCGGCCATGATGCAGGGGGTATAGATCGCCGGGATGCCATGCTCGGCGGCATAGAGGAGCTTTTCCACCGCCTCAATAGAGTGGGTGAGGGGCGAGCTGGGCTCGATGTAGACCACGAACAGGGGAGCACGGGCGAATTCGGCCTCGCTGCCCAGCACCTGGCATGCCATGGCGTACTGGTCGGCCAGTCCCTGCCTGTCGACGGCGGTGATGACCAGCGGCTTGGACGTCCCGCGCACCATGGCCAGGAATTGGGGCCGGTCGTACGTCTGGGGCACGACGCCCGATGTCAGGCCGAGTGACATGTGAAAGTCGAGATTGGGCAGCGCGTCGACCAGGCGTGCGGCGTCGTACACGTCGTCGTACGTGTATTTGCGCACCTCGCCGCTGCGTGGATCGACCATCGACGGGCAGTCAGAGCCGGTGCCGAAATAGACGTGGTCCTTCTGCAAGGTGAGGCGTTTCGACCGGTCACGCCCGGCGACGACGATCTGGCGCGGCGTGATGGCCAGCGCATGTTGCACTACGGCAACGGGGATACGCACGCGCGCCGAAGACGCCCCTTCAATATTCACCTGGCATCCGGCGCCGTCGAGGAGCGACAGTGCCTCACCGCCGTGAATGCGCGTCCCCACCCGCGCGAGCACGTCGAGCGCGGCAAAAAAGATCTCTTCGATCTGGTCATCCGCCAACATGCGAAACTGTGGCGTGGCATGGATCTGATAATTGGCTCTCATCGGTTTCACCTCAATTTTATCTCGGCAGCAATCGCCGCGATGTGTGCCGGCGATGAGCCGCAGCAGGTGCCGACGATGGTCGCACCCAGCTCGACGTATTGGCGGGCCAGCGCGGCCATGCGCTCGGGGCCGGCGTCATACACTGCCTGGCGGCCGACCATCCTCGGGATGCCAGCGTTCGGCTTGGCGATGAGGGTGAGGCCGTGCGCGGCGGCGGACATGGCGGGCAAAAAGTCGAGCACCTCTTCTGGTGCGTGCCCGCAGTTGGCACCAGTGGCGTCGACGCCCAGCTCGGCGACGGCGGCTGCTGCCTGCGACGGGCTGAGGCCCATGCCCGTGCGGCCGTGGGTGTCAAAGCTAAAGGTGCAAAAGAGGGGCAAGTCGGTCACCTGGCGCGCGGCCTCGATGGCAGCGCGCGCTTCTTCCAGGGCGCTCATCGTCTCGATCCAGATGCAATCGACGCCCCCTTCGGCCAGTGCGCCGATCTGTTCAGCAAAAAGGTCGACTGCCGCCTGGTAGGTGAGCTTGCCCAGGGGCGACATCATCTCACCGGTGGGGCCGACGTCGCCGCCGACGAAGGGGCCTGCCTCTCGGCCGGCGTATGCCTTCCCCTGCACCGCCTCGCGCGCCAGCTCGGCGGCCCGGCGGTTGATTTCCGGTACCCTGTCGTCGAGCCGTGCGCGTGCCAGGCGCGGGCGGGTGCCGCCGAACGTCGTGGTCAGGATCAGGTCGGAGCCGGCGTCGAGGTAGGCGCGGTGCAGCTTGACGATCACGTCGGGCCGCTCGAGGACCCACGCCTCGCCGGGCAGGCCCACGGGCAACCCTTCCCCCTGCAGCATTGTGCCGGTGGCGCCGTCGGCGATGAGGACCCGGCCGGCGTTGAGTGCGGTTCGCATGATTTGCTCCTTTCCAGGGATCGGGTATCGGGGAGTGGGAGAGTAGGGAGTCGGAGGCCCGATCCACGATGATCATTTGCTGGCTGTCAGTTCTTTGACGACGCGGACGGCGTCGGTGGCGTTTTCGGCATAGGCGTTGGCGCCGATCTCTTGCGCCCACTCGGGGCTGGCGGGAACGCCGCCGACGATCACCTTGACGCGGTCGCGCAGGCCGGCTTCTTTGAGGGTGGTGATGACGGCTTCCTGGTTGAGCAGCGTAGTGGTGAGCAGCGCCGACAGGCCGACGACGTCCGGCTCGAACTGGCGCACCGCGTCGAGAAAGGCGGCGGGCGACACGTCGACGCCCAGGTCGTGCACCTCGAACCCGTTGGCGGCGAGCATGGTGGCGACGAGCGTCTTGCCGATCTCGTGGATGTCGCCCTGCACGGTGCCGATGACCACCTTGCCCGACACCTGGCGCTGCTGGCGGCGGGCCATCAGCTCCGGCTCGAGTGTGGCAATGGCCGCCTTGAGTGCCTCGCCGCTCATCATCAGGTCGGGGATGAACGCCTCGCCGCAGGCAAAGGCCTCGCCCACCGTGTCCATGCCCGGCTTGAACCCCTCTTCGATGGCGTCGATCGGCTCGATGCCCGCTGCCAGCGCCTCGCCGGCGAGTGCCCGTGCCCTGTCAGGCAGCCCGGCAATCACCGACTGTGCCATTTCCTGGTAGAGTCTTTCTTGTGACATCCTATTTTCTCCTTTGACTGTTACACATCATGCCGAGTCGGGAATCGCGCATGGTCCTACCACGGCACACTTGCCACAGACGTCGGCCAGGCCGAGGTCGGTGAACTCGCGTGCGACGGCGAGCACGTGTCCGTAGCAGGCGTCTTTGTCGACTCCGCGGGCAGGGTCAATGGCGTGCACGGGGCACGCGGCGACGCACTCCATGCAGCTCCCATCGACATAATATTGACACCACTCGCGCGGCGCCGGCGGCGTGATCGTGTCGTCGCCCACGGTGCCCACGGGCAGCGGCGCGCCGATAACCAGGCTGCCAAAGCGGCCCGCACAGCCCGCCTCGGTGATCACCATCTGGTGCAGGCCAAACGCGCCCAGCCCGGCGATGACGGCGGCGCTTTTGTGCGACCAGGTGCTGTGCAGCGAGACGGGGTCAAAGTTGTGGGTGGCGGGCTGGGTGGCGGCCGGGATGCCGGCGGCGGCGAGCTGGTCGATGAGCGCTGCGGTGATGTGCCCGATCAGCGCGTTCGTCTCGACATAGGCAACGGCCCACGATCGGTCGACCAGAATGGGGTCACGCGCGTTGGCCGCTACCGTCTCGTGGGCAAAGGGCAGAAAAAAGACGACGACGGCCTGGGCGCCGGGCAGTAGGTCGGAGGGCAGGGCGTGGCCCGGGTGGAGCGTGTGGCGGAGCTGCGCAAAGCGCGGATCGGCCGCAGCGGCGATGGCCACGAGCGGTGCCCGGTAGCACGTCTGGCCGGTGGCGCCCGCAGCCAGCCGCCGGACGGTGGCGGCAATGGCCTGGGCAAGGGCTGTCAGGTCGCTCGTCTCCACGCTGCTCCTCTTGCCATCGAATCACTTGCTGTGTGGCAGAGAGGAGTATACCACGGGGCGGGAAGCGTGTCAACCGGCAGAGTAACCGTTCAGGTGGGGTTATGATTGGACACGGATTGCACGGATTTACACGGATTCACGGTGATGAGACCGGCTGGCATTCCG
>JAFGIA010000344.1 GCA_016929795.1 Anaerolineae bacterium | reverse complement strand
GTTCCATATACGACAGCGATCTTGGTCATGTTGCCTCCACGTTTGGTTGTTCCCTCGGCGCGTGCCGCGCAGCGCGAAAGGACGTTGCTAAAACAAAAAGGGAACGAACATACTCGTCGCCAAAGACAGGCGCTCGCCAACCAGGACCAGGTAACCGGCGACCATCAGCAAAGGCCACGAGATGAGCTGGTTCCACGACAGTGGGTCGCGGAACCAGACGTTGACGTTGAGCAGCGCCAGCGCGAGGATTGCCTCAAATTCAGGATCATCACGACAATATGTCCCACGCCGTTCAACGGCATCGAAACGGCAAACACCCACGCACACGAAACCACCCACAAACTATTACGCACAGACAGCGCCAGCGTTGCAAAACAGAACCCATGAATACGATCATCCCCCCGGCGTGACAGAGCCGGCGGCGATGAACACAAAGATGGCCACGTCCTGCATAAAGTGGATGAGCCACGGCCAGAAAAAGCCGCGCGTCTCTAGCATCGCCTTGCTCAGGAACCACCCGAGAACAGTGGACATGACCACGCCCAATACGCCGTAGGGCACGCCGTAATAGTGGGCCATGCCGAAAAAGAAGGCGACAATCAACAGCGCCTGGCGTTCGCCGACGACATCGTGCAGCGTCGACAGCAGCGAGGCGCGGTAGGTCACCTGCTCGCTAAAGGCGTTCATCGCGGCAAAGAGGAGCACAGCAGGCAGCAGTGGCACCACCCCGTCGATTGTGTCGAGTGAGGGCCGACCCGCAAGCACGAGAAAGGCGAGCGTACCGAGCGTGATCAGGACCCCCGCGATCCAGCCGAGGCGGCTCCAGCGGGTGCCAGGATCGATCCCAAGCCAGCGTACACCGGCGGCAGGTGCGTCGAGATCGCCCACGACGAGAAAAAAGGCCCTGCGCCGCCGCTTGACGGCAAACAAGGCAAGGATCATCACCAGCGCCGCGCCGAGCTTGTTAAGCTGCACATCGAGCATGCCTGGCACAAATCCACTGCCGCTGAACCAGCGCTGCCACTGTGCCGTCCCGCCGATCCAGGTCCAGATCCACTCCGCTGCCAAAAAGGTGGCAAAGATCAGTGCATAGGCGCGCAAAGAGGTGACCGGTTTCCAGGCAAAGGTCAACACAACCAGCGCCAGTACCAGACCCATCTTGGCCTGCCAGAGCCACGGCGCCGGCTGCCGGACGAGCTCGTTCATCACCACGTCGGGCAGCAAAGAAACGGCTAGCATGATTGCCCATGCCAGCAGAGATTGAGCGGGATGCGCCGTATGCACCCGCTCTTGCGAAGCGGTAGAAACAGTCATTTTCTCATTCACCTCGTTGTGATACCATGTTGGTCCGCTCACAAAGACATGCGTGCTCGACCTCGCGCTCCACTCGCTCTACTGCCTGCCGCTCGCACCGAAGCACCTTCAAGGCCTGCATTGACAACACCTACTCAGCTGCTCACACTGGCGACCGCCAGCAGAGCTGGTACTCGCCGCCGATTCATTCTCGCCCAAGTTTGTTAACAATTGATTAACAATGGGTTAAGAGTTGTTTAAGCTTTTCAAGGCATCGACGCTTGCGTTGTTGCCAATGCGTACCGAGCACGGACTAGCGGATTTGCTGTTGTTTGCTCGCATACACTTTATGATGATGGAATAGCAAGAGACAATGGTCACTTATCCTGATATTCCTTGAGTGGGGAAAGTACCCCTTCGATCCGTCCTCGCTCTCCTTTTCTGTTCATGGGTCGGTAGAGTTGGGCGATAAAGTTGCCCGTCTGTCGTGGTGCGTCCTTGGGCAAGTAACCGATCCTCTGGCATTGTTCTCCATCGTCGTCCAACCGGTACGCAGCCATCCGTTTCTCCGTACGTCCGTACGTGTCGGTATAGTCCTCGAGCAGAACGCGGATACGCGCGGTGCGCGGCTCGTTGTAGTAGGCAGCACCCTCTTTGCCAAGGTTGTTGTCATGCTGTGGTCCCAGGATCAAGATCTCCCGAGTGGGTCGCGGCTGCGGCGCTTGAAGTTGACCCAGTATTTCAGGGCGGAATGCTTGAAAGGCGGCGGACGCCGTACCACCTGAGCGCACACTCTCGTGCGCGGCGTGCCACACAGCCTGGGCCATCGCGCGACGTTCCGTCGCGTCCGTGTAGCTCTTGCTCCACTCGTCCAGTCGCTGGATAGCGCTCACCATCGCTTTGTCGTCCTCGCCACTCATCGACCTGGCCACGGCGCGGTTGTACTCCTTCACATGACTCCTGGCAACAAGGTATTGCTCCTCCGTGAACTCGGCAGGCAGCATCTCTTTGAAGTGGGCAGACGGCTCCAGAGTTCGTTCCCAACTGCGAAACTCGCGACTGACGTGATTCCAGAGGTGCGACACGGCATCGCGACTGTATGAGAGCCTCGTTTCACGGACAAAGATGTTCGGGTCCTTGTGGACGTCGAGCCACACCAGGTTGCGGCCGACCTTCTTGCGGACCTGGTTTACGTACGCCATGTTGGCGCCCGTGTCGTACTTGAACTTGTCCACCTCGGCCTGCAGCTCCTGGGCCAGGCGGCGGATAACCTCTTCTCGCTCCGCCGGCGAGTATTTGTCGGAGGCATTGACGCGTGAGACGGTGTAGACGATCTGGCCCAGGGCACTGTCCATGTTTTTCAGCGCCTGGCGGCCGGCCTGCTCCCTGTTGTATCGCCGTGCCAGGTCGAAGAGGTCGCGCTCTCTTTGTTCGATCCAGGCATGGCTGTCGAATCCATGTGCCTGTGCGATCTCGACTGCCTCATCCAGGCTGCGTTCTTTGTCACGCGCGATAGCACCGAGTGCCTCGACAACCTCTCGCCGTTTCTCCGGTTCAAGATCCTGGCCGTCAAGGTGATGACCGAGCTGCACCAAGAACCGCTCCCTGTGTCCGCCCTGGTGAATAGCTGCCGACGTCAGCCAATTGCGATTCTTGTCGTTGACTTTTTCGGGCCGTTCTGGCGCAACGTGGGTCGCCAGGCGGCGTTTGACCTTGGTCGTCGTGCCCTGCTCGCCCCACCGCTCACGACGCACTTGATCGACGAGTGGCGCCAGGTCGGACCACTCCTGGTTGGGCTTGTCGATCTCGTCGAGGGGCTTGTACGGCGTGACCGGCATCACCTGGAAGACGTCACCGTCGAAATCGCCGCCGACGCGCTTGGCGGTGGCATGGCTCATGAACACGACGCCCTTGTGTCGCCCTGCGTAGCGAAAAAAAGAGCGGATGGCGAGCACATCGATCTTCCCTTTCATTCCAGGGTGACCTTCGTGCATCATCTGGAAGGCGGTGTGCCAGTCGAGGTTGTGCCATATCTGCACATCGTGGCGGGTGCGGATCGGGTAGCGGGTGGCGAGCACCTCGCCCGGCGGCAGATCGGGACAGACGATGTACCCCTCGGGCAGCCAGTCGACGGCGCCGCGGAACGAGTCGGGCAGGCCCATGAACGACGGGATCTTGACCCCGCCGCCGACTGCGAGCTCGTGCCACGCTTCCCGCAGCCGTCGTCGCAGACCACTTTGGACGTACGGGTGGTTGAACACCTCGCCACTTGTATCAGCTAGAAGAACCTGCTCCAGGACAGTGGGCTCGCGGACATCGGTCGCCTCCAGCTCACCCCGCTCGTTCTCGACGGCTTCAGCCTCGCGGTCCTCGCGTTCAAGGCGCAGGAACTCGCATGCTGCCTCCCTGTTTTTGGTCGCTTCCAACAAGATCGGGATTCTCTGATTGGCTCTGGGAAAGATGCATTCTTCAACGAGTTTGGGGTCAAACCACTGCAGGATCTGGTAGGAGAGTCTGGTACGACGTTCTGTGGACCAGGCATTGAAGCCGAGATCGACGTCCCAAGTGTACTCGCCGAGATCCGGGCAGTTGCCCTTGAAGGACGAGTCAGGGATGATCAGATCGTAGCCTCGACCTTCGGCGTCGACGTCAACGCGATCCATGCCTTTCAGCGTACCTTTGCCCACCAGAATCGTGTCTTCATCGAGACGGACACCCAGGCGAAACTGGCCCGCTTCGCTGCCGTCCTTGCCCCACAGCTCCACCAAGCGCCGGCTGACCTTGCCGGCACAGTCTCCGGTGCCCATCTCTCCTTCCTTGACCACCAACACTCGCACGCCTTCGATGAACTTGGGCGGCTGCAGGCACGGAGAAGCGAGTAAACCGCCGTACGCCATGATCTTTTCGTGCGTGTCAGCCACCATCTGGCCGATCTGCCCGTCTGTAAACATGAATCGCCCTTCCTTGCGGCCGCCGGTTGCGATGTCGAGGGCCAGTCCCTCTTGCTCTGCCAGATCCTTGCCCAGATGTCCCAGGACGTTCTCCCAATGCCCTCGCATGTGCATTTCCGGGTCTTTTCCCCTGGGACAGGCTGGCGGCGGCGGCACCTGGCCCATTGCGATGGCCAGGTCGGGGAACATGGCTTGCAGCAGACTGTTGTCCAGGTTGACCGGTGTCTCCAGATCCTCGCCGGTGGCGACGTCGTAGACTTGCAATGCACGACGATCCTTCCCCGGCCGGTCCACGGCTTCGGCTGGCTCTGACAGCGGCGGTTGCTCTGCTTCACGCTGCTCTCGCGGACCTGAGTCGATCTCGGCACCCGACGATGCGCTCCCCGACCCTGCCGGCGGCCGCTCTCGCAGCACGGCCGCCGGCGACGAGAGCTGGTAGCTGATGGTCCCCCTTCTTCCCGTTCCCGCGCTCTTTGACCAGCCCATGCGCCGCCTCAGTAGCCCGCCTGCCCCACAAAGACCTGGATCTCTTCGTCCACCTCGTGCGCCAGGTGGGCCAGGTGCAGGAAGGCATCGATCGGGTCCGCGCCCTCGCTCAAGAGCTGGCC
>JAFGIA010000343.1 GCA_016929795.1 Anaerolineae bacterium | reverse complement strand
GCCTCGTGGTTGAGCAGCAGGTGCGCCCGGGTACCCGACGGGGCGTCCTCGATCTCCAGCGTCACTTCGGGCATGCCGTCGCTCTGCGCGCCCCGTGCCGCGCCGCCGCCCGCCCACCAGTCGGGCAGGCTGGGCTCGATCAGTTCCCAATCCATGCCGCCGACGTTCAGCCGCCACTGGGTCTCCCCCTCCAGGCTGTCCATGCCCCGCCCACCCCAGACGTACAGGTGATTCAGAGCCCTGTAGTAGGTGGCTGCGTGCCAGGCGCGGCCGGCCGGCGGCGTGCCGGTCGGAAAGAGCTCTCGCCAGCCCACGTCGCCCGGCGTAAGGTCCAACTCCCACACGTCGTTCAAAAAGCCACCGCTGCCCAGGCCGCCGAACAGGTACATCCTATCCGTCACTTCCTGGTAGCCAATCGCGTGGCCTCGGCGCGCCGGGGGCGGGCCGGCCAGCGGTGCCTGGGCCCACTGCTGCGTGCCCAGGTTCAGCAGCCAGGTGTCGTTGTGCAGGCCGGCGGCCGACAGCCCGCCAAAGACGACCATGATGTCGCTGTCCTCCTCGTAGAGGGCCGTGTGCTGCACCCGCGCCGCCGGCACCGAGCCGCCGACGGCCCACTGGCTCCAGCTCTCATTGCCCGGGGTGGATAGATCCAGCGCCCAGGTATCGTTCAGCAATTGGCCGCCGCGGTTGCCGCCAAAGACGACCATCTGCTGGCGGGCCTCGTCATAGACGGCGCTGTGAAAGCGCCGCGCGCCGATGGCCTCGCCGCCCGGCTGGAGCTGGCTCCAGCTCTCGGCGCCGGGCGTCAGGTCCAGGATCCAGGCGTCGTCGAAATTGTAGTGGTAGCTGTGGCCGCCATAGACGATCATCCGCTGGTTGTAATGATCATAGACGGCTGTATGCCAGGCCCGCGGCGGCGGCCAGGGGCCGCTGGGGTTGAGCTTGGTCCAGCTCTCGCTGCCAAAGGTGGTCACGTCCAGCGCCCAGACGTCGTTAAAAAACTGGTGGCCGTTGGAGCCACCAAAGAGGATCAGGCGCGCAGTGGTTACATCATATGCCAGGATGGCGCTCTGACCAAAGCGGACGTAGGGCAGCCGCCAGGCGTCGGCCGAGCTAGCCTGTTCCCCCTGCTGCGTCTCGGCCTGCCCCACAGGAGCCAGGGTCACAAACAGCAGAACGAGGATGAGCGCGAAACTCAACCCCTTGCGCATACCCGTCGTTTTTCCTTCACCGAACATGAGATCTTGCTCCTTTCTTTACCCCTATTGGGATTTCCTGCCATAGACCGGTCCTGCCGCGACCAGCATCAGCACGATCAGACCTTGTTGCCCATAGGCCCCTCCTCGCCGTTCCACTCGCCAGAGCCTTCTGCCAGGCTGCCCGTCCACCCCTGCACGAACTGCAGCAAGGTAGGCAGGTTCTCAAAGTAGGTAGACTGCCCGGTTCGGGCGTGGACCACCTGGCCTCGCCAGATCGCCTGCGGACCTGGCCCACGCTCCCACCAGATGCGAACGATGAACGAATCATTGCGATAGAGGCCTGGCGACACAAAGTCTCCCATCACAGGCTTATAGTCAGGCGCCTGGCGATCCAGGCCCGGCTGCCAGCCAACATCTGTCGTAAACCTGTCTGTCTACAGTTTATCGCATCGCGGTCTCAAAGCTATCACAAAAAGGGAACGCTGGAGAAAAACCGGGAGGAAACTTGGGGATCGAGGTTCATTTCCACAATTTTCATCCGCTCGAACACACCGGGTAAAACGTCAAAGGGTCAAAAGGTTTGACACGCAGGCGGCATCCGTCATATTTTGTAACAGTCGTTGCTACAAACGAGGGCTACCACCTCGGGTATGAATGAGGTGCCCTGCCGCGCGCAGTGCGGCCACGTCCCTGCGGATGGTCCGCTCGGTAACGTCCAATGCCCGCGCCAGATCGGCGTGGGTGGGGACACCGCCCTGCTCCCCGGCCTCGGCCAGCAGGCGCAGGATGCGGGCGCGGCGCAGTGCCACCTTGCCCTCGCGCTGGCCCAGCCGCTCATCCTCCAGCCCGGCATCCACAGTCCACATCACTGTCACCATCTCGCCCGCGCGCAGCGGCCGGCCGGCCAGCGCCTCGGGCCGGGCCAGATCGAACCGCACTTGCCGCCGCCCCAGGCTGCTTCGAGCGCGGGCCTCGTCAGCTTTGGCCCCCAGGGCGACAAAGGCGCGCAGCGCCTCCTCGATCATGGCTTGCCCGCGCTCCCGATCGCCTGCCGCCAGCGCCGCCAGGCCATATTCGTACCTGGCGCGGGCTGCCTCCACCGGGCTCTCGCGGTCGTCCAACATGCCCAGGCAGCGTTCAAAAGCCTGCCGCGCCTGGGCCCAGCGGCCGCGAGCCGACTCGATTTTGCCCTGCACCCGTTCCACCAGTCCCATGACCGGCCGGTTATCGCGCTCACGGGCCAGGGTCCACGCTTGCTCGGCCCACTCCTGTGCCCTCTCCACTTGCCCCGCGTCGACGCACGCGTCCGCCAGCAATACGGTCCACTCGGCGAGGTGCGGCCGGTCGAACCTGCCTGCCAGGGCGACAGCTTGCTCCAGCTCCTCGATAGCTTCCTGGCTCTTGCCCTCTGCCAGCGCGATCAGGCCCAGGGCGCGGCGCAGCACGCCCTCCATGCGCCCGTTGTCGATCCGCGCCGCCAACGGCAGCCCGGCCGCGACCTCCGCCCTTGCCTCTGGCCACTGCCCCAGGTAGGCATAGATCGTGCCCGACGTGGCGTGCAGCCATCCCGCCGAGATCACACCACCAATCCTTCTCGAAAGCGCGAACCCCTGCTCCACGTAGCGTCTCGCCTCGCCTGCCTGCCCCAGTGCCAGGTAGCGCCAGGCGATGTTGTTGTAGAGCCGCGCCCTACGGTCATCGTGGTCTTCTACCTGCTCCAACAACGCGGCCGCCTGCAGGTTCTGCTCCAGCGACTCGCGCTGCTCGCCTTGCAGGGTGCACAAGTCGCCTTGCAGTTGGTGGCACGCGGCAAGCACGCCAAGATCGCCTCTCCTTTCCGCAAGCAGCAGCGTGTGCTCCAGGGCGGCCTGCATCCCTTGCCGGTCGCCACCCACCTGCCTGCACCGCGTCAGCATCCGGTAGCCTCTGAACGTTGCCTGCTCCAGGCCCCGCGCTTCCGCCCAGGCGATCCCATGCTGCACCTGCTCCAGTGCCTGGTCAAAGCAGTTGGCTCGAAAGTAGCATCCGGCGATCGCATAGTAAGCTTCTGCCGCCTGAGCCGCTTCATCGTGGGCCAGCCAGATGGCGAGCGCCTGGTGAAAGGCGGACAGCGCCTCTTCCTTGTCGGCGAGCAGGTGATAGATCTGCCCCAGGCTCACCAGCACCTGGCCCCTGGTCGCCTCGCCCTCGCCCAGCAGCGTCAATACCCGGCGGTAGTGGGCGATCGCCTCCTGTTGGGCGCCGAGCGTCCTTGCCCTGTCGCCAGCCGCGATGCCATAGGCGATCGCCTTGTCGCGCACCTCACCATGGTAGAAATGGAGAGCCAGCTCCTCGATCCTGCTGGGTGCCATGGCTTCGAGCGCCTGTCCGGCCTGGCGGTGCAGCCAGCGGCGGCGCGCCCGGCTCAGCCCCTCGTATACCACCTGCCGGATCTTGTCGTGGCTGAACCGGAGCGCGTCGTCGACCTCCACCAGTAGTTGGCGTCGCAGCAGGTCGTCACTCGCTTCCAACAGCGCCTCTTCGCCCTGCCCGCTCGCCTGGAGCAGCAGGTCAAAGTCAAACTCGCGCCCCAACACCGCCGCCTGCTCCAGGGTCGCCCGGCCCTCCTTGTCAAGCCTTGCCAGCCGCCGGTTGACCGCCTGCCGTATCCGCTCCGGCAGTAGCATCCCGCCATCGCCCACGGCGGCCTCATGCCCAAGGGGGCTCCATCGCCCTGCTTCGTCACGATTGAGAAGCCCGGCCTCGCACAGTTCCTTCAGAACCTCGACGACAAAGAAGGGATTGCCCTCTGTCTCCCGGTAGATCCTGCTGCCGAGCGCGGGCGCGTCCAGGGGCAGCCCCAGGGCGTGCTGCACCAGTTGAGCTGTCTCCTCCTGGCCAAGGCGCCCTACCGGCAGCCGCCGCAGCGCGCCGGTTCCCTCCAGGCAGCGCATTGCTTCCTGCAGAGCGTGATGATCGGCCAGCTCTTCGGAGCGGATGCTGCCCAGCAGCAGCACCCGGGCGCTTGTCACGCGCGGCAGCAAGTAGCAGAGTGCGTCGAGCGTGGCCTGGTCAGCCCAGTGCAGATCCTCGATAGCTACCAGGCAGGGACCAAGGCGGCCAAGGCCGGTGACATACTGAGCCAGCGCCTCCAGCAGCGTCCCCTGCGCCTGCGATGCGGAAAGGGGGGGCAAGGGGGGCAGATCGGGGTGGAGCGGCTGCAGCTCTGGCAGGAGCAAGGCCACCTGGCTCACCCAGACCGGCGCGATATAGCCCGACAACTCGTGAGGGACGAGCCGGGCGATCCCCGATCGCAAAGCATTGATCACCCCGTGAAAGGGGGGCGGCTGGCCCATCTCGTGGCACCCGCCGCGCAGGACGCGCACCCCTCGCTGCTCGGCCACGAATGCTGTTTCCTGCACCAGGCGGCTCTTGCCGACCCCGGCTTCACCCTCGAACAGCACCATGCAGCCACGGCCATGGCACGCCTGCTCCAGGTAGCCCTTCACCACGCCTATCTCTGCCCACCGCCCCACGAGCGGTAGCTGCCCAAAGTCATCGAATGGGGTGTGGGGCAAGTGGGGCAGGGGCGAGAAGGAGGGGACATCCTCCAGGTCGGAGCCAGGGAGTGCTGCCGACCGGATTTGCTCGTAGAGCGCCCGAGTCTCGGGCAACGGCGCGACGCCTAACTCGTCGTGCAAGAGCTGCCGGCACGTCTCGAACTGGGCGAGGGCCGTGCTGCGCTGGCCCATCAGGGAGTAGAGATCGATCATCTCACGGTGGATATGCTCTTGCAGGGGGTCGGCGGCAAGCAACCGCTGCCCATACTGCACCGCCGCGTGATACTCTCCCTGCTCCTTCCAATGCTGGAGCAGCGTGAGCAAGGCTTGCAGGTAGAGGCTTCTCAGGCGCTCCGCCTCTTCCAGCCCCCACGGCTCGTACATCCCCGCCAGCAAGTCCCCTCGATAAAGATTGACGGCTCGCTGCAAGCTGGCGAGGGCGTTTTCCGGCAGAGGTCTCCCTTCATTCAGCGCCCCCAGGCCCTGGAGCCCCTGCTCAAACTCCGCCACGTCGAGCCAATAGCCCGCCGCCATGTTAAAGGCGATAGTATCCGCCTCGACGTGCAAATAGTCGCCGGGCAGAATACGTCGCAGGCGCCAGAGGGTAGTGTTCAGATTGCGGTGTGCCCTCGTGTCGGGCATGTCGCCCCAGAAGGTGCCGGCGAGCACTGGGCGGGGATGGGGGCGCCCGCGGTAGGTCACCAGGTAGGCAAAGAGTGAACGGGTCTTGCGTGTGGGAAAGGGAAGCAGGGGCGTACTCCCGAGATAGACCCGGAGGCCGCCAAACATGAAAATACGCAAGACGGACATCGACCACTTACCCTGGATGTCTCGATGAAGGTCAGGCTGGGCGAGGTCAAGGCACCATCCGGCTCATTCCACCATCCTGACTGTGACCCACCGACCGCCTCGTCAATTGATCCCGTGGCTAATCATACCACAACTTGCCTGTTGTGTCACGCCGCGCGTCGATGGGTCAAAAAGGGAATGAAAAAAGCGGCGTGGATCTCGGCATCCACGCCGCTTCGGTTGTACAGCGCTCGGTGGTTACTCGCCGCCTGTCAGGCTCGACGACATGAGCGAGTTGCCCATGTTCTCGCGCTCGGCCGCCTCGCGCTCTTTCGAGCGCCCCCGGTAGCCGGTGCCTGCCGGGATCAGCTTGCCGATGATGACATTTTCCTTCAAGCCATAGAGCCCGTCCGTCTTGCCCTCGATAGCTGCTCCCGCGAGCACGTTAATCGTGTGCTGGAACGAAGCACCTGACAAAAAGCTCTCCGTGTTCAGCGCCGCTTTGGTGATGCCAAGCAGCACCGGGCGCGCAGTCGCGCGCTGACCCCCTGCCTTGGTGACTTCTTCATTGATGTCCTGGAAGACGAGACGGTTGACCAGCTCACCGGGCAACAAGTCAGTGTCGCCCGCGTTCACAACCCGCACGCGATTAGTCATCTGGCGGATAATCGCCTCGATGTGCTTGTCGTTGATCAGCACACCCTGGCTGCGGTACACCTGCTGAATCTCCTGCAGCAAATAGAGCTGCGCGGCCTCGCGGCCCAGGATGCGCAGCAAGCGCGTCGGGTTCACCGATCCCTCGGTGACCTGCTGGCCCCCCTGCACATAGTCTCCCTGCTCGACGCGCAGGCGTGCCGTCGACGGGATCTCGTACTCGCGCTCATCGCGTGTCTCGCGCCGGACATAGACCGTCGCCAGAGCTCGCACTGCCACGCTGCCGGCCGTCGGCGCGGTCACCTGGTGCACACCATACTGGGCCACCACATCCCCCTCGGCAACCTTGCCGCCATCTTCCACCACCGGCCTATAGTTGGCCGGGATCGGGATCTCCACAGGGTACGCCTCGCCCGGCGGCGTAACCAGCACAGCCGGCTCTTCGACAAAGACACGGCCCGGATGCTCCGCCTCGATCGTCCTTTCCCCATACTGAGCGATCACGTCGCTCTCGATCACCGACTGCTCGTTCTCGACCAGGATCTTGTAATTGCGCGGGATCTCGTAATCCTCGGTGAACACCTCGTGGTGCACCACTTTCACAACACGGACACCGTCGTGCTGGTCGAGCTCCACCCGCCCCTCGATATCCGAGATGACCGCCTCGCCCTTGGGGATGCGCGCCTCGAACAGCTCCTGGACACGCGGCAGACCGTGCGTGATATCCGACGCACCGGCCACACCACCCGTGTGGAAGGTACGCAGCGTGAGCTGGGTGCCGGGCTCGCCGATCGACTGAGCAGCGATAATACCCACCGCCTCACCGATCTTGACCACCCCACCACGCGCCAGGTCGCGGCCATAGCAGGCGATGCACAGCCCATGGCGCAGCGAGCAGGTGAGAGGCGACCGGACATACACTTCTTGTACATTCGACGCCTCGACACGTGCCGCCTGCTCCTCTTCGATCAGCTCTCTATTTGCGACAAGCACCTCACCCGTCTTGGGATCGATGATCGGTCCCTGGGCCACGCGCCCCACGATCCGTTCGCCCAGCGCATCGCCCATTTCGCGCGACTCGCCGCGCGTGATCCACACCCCCGAGCGCGTGCCACACTCCTCCTCTTCGATAATGACATCTTGCGCCACGTCAACCAGCCGGCGCGTCAGGTAGCCGGCGTCGGCGGTGCGCAGCGCAGTATCGGCCAAACCCTTGCGCGCGCCGTGCGTCGAGATAAAATATTCGAGCGCAGTCAGCCCCTCGCGAAAGTTGGAGCGGATAGGCAGCGGGATAATGCGGCCCGCCGGGTCAGCCATCAGACCGCGCATGCCGGCCAACTGGCGGATCGGCGTGAACCCTCCCTTGGTCGCACCCGACACAGCCATGATGCGGATCGGCCCCTCCGGATCCATGCTGCGCGCCACGGCCGACGTGATGTCGTCGGTGGCCTTGGTCCACAGCTCCACAGTGCGCATATACTGCTCGTCTTCAGTGATCAGGCCGCGCCGGTACTGGTGCTCGACGCGATTCACCTCTTCGGAAACGAGCTTCAGGATGACCTCCTTTTCGACGGGCACCGTGATATCACTCACCGCAATGGTCGTGCCCGACTTGGTCGCGTACTTGAACCCGATCTTTTTGATCTCGTCCACCAACGTAGCCGTGGCATCCATGCCCAGGCGCTGGTAGCACTCGCCTACCAGGTCCTGCAGGGTCCCCTTGTCCATCGTCTCGTCGACAAAGCGCAACGGGGCGGGCAGGTGCAGGTTAAAGATCGCGCGCCCAACCGTCGTGTCGAGATAAGGCTCTGCACGCCGGTCCGATGGCAGAAAGCCGACAGCGCGGATCATGTCGAGCACCTCTTGGACATCGCCTTCCTCCAGGCCCGCCACCGCCTGCAGGCGGCCTGCCTCGTGCAAGTCCAGGATCTGGCCGACGGTCTGCACCGATGCAGCCTCCAGAGCGTCGATCACCTCTTCCGTCAGATCGAGATAATCGATCGGCTCATGATCGACCCAACTCCGGAAGCGGAGGCGGATCGGGGTGTGCAGTGTAGCCTTGCCCAGCTCATAGGCCAGGCGCGCCTCTTCCATGTCGCCAAAGATAGGCAGCGACTCGCCCCGTTCCTGGCGATCCATCGTCAGGTAGTAGCAGCCGAGAACCATGTCCTTGGCAGGGCCCACGATCGGCTCGCCGCTGGCTGGCTTGAGCAAGTTGCGCGTCGAGAGCATCAGCTCGCGTGCTTCGGTCACCGCCCTATCGGACAGCGGCACGTGCACAGCCATCTGGTCGCCATCAAAGTCAGCATTAAAGGCAGCACACACGAGCGGGTGGATCTGAATCGCCTCACCATCCACCAGCACAGGCTCAAAGGCCTGGATGCCCAGCCGGTGGAGCGTGGGTGCGCGGTTAAGCAGCACAGGCCGTTCCTGAATCACCTCTTCCAGGACCTCAAACACCTCGGGGCGCTGCTGCTCGATGATGCGCTTGGCCCCCTTGACATTGATGGCATAATTATATTCAACCAGCCGGTTGATAACAAAAGGCTGGAACAACTCCAGCGCCATACTGCGTGGGAGACCACACTCGTGGAGCTGTAGTTCAGGGCCGATGACAATCACCGAGCGCCCCGAATAGTCCACACGCTTGCCGAGCAGATTGCGGCGAAAGCGCCCCTGCTTGCCCTTTAGATAATCGGACAGCGACTTGAGCGGGCGCCGGCCACGGGCCGAGACAGCCTTACCACGCCGGCTATTATCGATGAGCGAGTCGACAGCCTCTTGCAACATGCGCTTCTCGTTGCGCACGATCACGTCGGGCGCGCCGAGCTCGAGCAGGCGCTTGAGCCGGTTATTGCGGTTCACGACGCGCCGGTAGAGATCATTCAGATCGGACGTGGCAAAGCGGCCGCCGTCGAGCTGGATCATGGGCCGCAGCTCGGGTGGGATGACCGGCAGCATGCTGAGGATCATCCACTCGGGGCGGTTGCCACTCTTGCGCAGCGCCTCGACGACACGCAGCCGTTTGGTTGCCTTTTTCTTGCGCTGCTTCGAGCGCGTGGTGCGCATCGTCGCGCGCAGCTCCTTGGCCAGCGCCTCAAGGTCGAGCTGCTTGCAGATGTCAAGAAATGCCTCGGCGCCCATCTTGGCTTCAAAGACCTGGCCCCAGCGATCGGCGAGCTCGTGGTAACGGCTCTCGGTGAGGAAAGTCATCTGCCTCAGGTTGCGCAATTCCTCTTTCTTTTCATCCACCTCGGCTTCAAGATCGGCCGACTGTTGGGCCACGCGCTCGTTTAGAATCTCGACCGCCTGGCCAGCCTCATAGGCCAGTTGATCGCTCTCTGCCGAGATCATGAGCACCACATCTTCCAAACTCTGGCGGATCTCGTCCTTGATCTCGTCGAGCCGCTTGCCTGCCACATCCTGTGGCAGCGCCAGGTGGGCGCGCTGCACCGTCTCGCCAGCGCGCACGATCGGCTCGTCGTAAAAGCTCAACACAATATCCTCGGGCGCCTTCTGGCCGACGAGCGCGTCGAGGCGCCCTTGCGTGGCGCGCACCTCGTTGGTCACCTGGTCGGTGAGCATCGCACCGCGCTCTTCCAGCTCTTCTTCGCGCTGCTCGCGCCGGCGCTGCAGATTGTCGAGCGCCTCTTGCAGGCGCATCTCGATCTCGGCAATCTTTTCCTGCGTCGAGCGCTCCAGGCGCGTTTTCTCACGCAGCAGCTCTTCGTCGAGGCGGCGCAAAGTCTTGGTGCGCGCTTCTTCGTCGATAAAGGTCACAATATATTGCGCAAAATAGAGAACACGATCCATATTCCGCCGCGAGACATTGAGGAGCAAGCCCAGGTAGCTGGGCACGCGGCGGGTGTACCAGATGTGCGCGACGGGTGCGGCCAGCTTAATGTGCCCCATCCGCTCACGGCGCACAGCCGAACGCGTAACCTCGACGCCGCAGCGCTCGCACGTGACCCCACGAAAACGGGGATGCTTGTACTTGCCACAGGCACACTGCCAATCGCGCTGTGGTCCAAAGATCGCCTCACAAAAGAGGCCGTCCCGCTCGGGCCGCAGCCGGCGATAGTTAATCGTTTCCGGCTTGGTGACTTCTCCGTACGACCACGACAGAATCTCCTCGGGGGATGCGAGGCTGATCTTGATGGCCTTGAAATCTTTCAGGCTCAAAGGTACTCCTCCTATCATAGAACGTTCAACACCTACCAACGCGGCAAGCGACCGGCACAGGAGAGGTGTGAACCGTGGCCCAAAACCCTATTTCTTTGAACCAGAACTAGAACGCAGATAGCGGATGGTGGTTGCCAGGTGACGATGTCCCAGGTGGCGGGCAACGATCTTGATATCACCACTCTGGTCATAGACCCGTTTTGCATACACAAAGCGCAGGGCCTGCGTTGTCAACCCATCCAGCCCTGCTGCCCTGGCATAACGGCGCAACAGCCGCTGGATCGACCGCCGCGACAGGGGTTGGCCGTCGCGGTTGACACACAGGTGCGTCACACCCGGCGCAGCTTGGCGGCGCTGCAGGTAAGCATCGAGCGCCTCGCACACCTCCGAGTCAAGGGGAATCTCGCGCGCCTCGCCCCCATCGCGATCGTGCACGCACAGATAGGGCTCGCGCTCCCCATCCAGGCACAGGTCATCCATCTCGAGCTCGGTCAGCTCGCCCAGCTTTAGCCCGGCGTTGAGCAAGAGCTGGATCACAGCCCAATCACGTGCCATGCGACGAGGGTGGCCCGATTTCACAGCATCCAGCAACCGATCCACGTCTTTGGCCGTCAGCGAGCGAGAACGCTTTGATGCGCGCTCCTTGCGAAGTGACACAGGCTCGGCAGGATTGCATTCGGTCCACCCGGCATCGATGGCCACAGCGTAGAACTTGCGCAGCGCCTGGATGCGGCGGTTGACCGTGGTCGGCGCGTTGCCTTTTGTGCGCTGAAGATAGGAGCAAAAAGCCTCGATGTCACGCGCTTCCAGGTCGAGCGGCGAGTGCTCACCGCCGAGCGTCTCTTCGCTCCACCGCAAGAACGCCCGCAGATCGGCCATATAGTTTGCCACCGTGGCCGGCGCGAGCGCTGCTGCCAGCAGGTGCGCCTCAAACTTGTCCAGTAAGCCGTTGCCGTTTATAATGCCCACCCCAATTCGAATCCGCAAGCTTACATTATATACATTATGCGCCCCGTGTCAAATCCCGGCGATCTCTTGACGCGACGCGGATATTGGATATCGGGCAGCATTCCGCATCACTAATCCCCAATACCTCACTCGCCGATCATCGACTGCAGGTATGCGTCGATAAAATCCTGGATACCCCCATCGAGCACCGCCTCCACATTGCCCGTCTCGTGCTCGGTGCGCAGGTCCTTGACCATGTGGTAGGGGTGCATCACGTACGACCGGATCTGGTTGCCCCACCCCGCGGTCACATGCTTGCCCTTCAGGCGTGCCTGCTGCTCTTCCAGCTTTTGCTGCTCCAGGTCATACAGCTTGCCGCGCAAGATCTTGAGTGCCACCTCGCGGTTCTGCGTCTGCGAGCGCTCGTTCTGGCACGTCACCACAATCCCCGTCGGCTCGTGCAGAATGCGGATGGCCGTCGAGTTCTTTTGCACATGCTGGCCGCCAGCGCCCGATGCCTTGAACACATCGATCTTGAGCTCATCCGGATTGATCTCGATCTCGATGTCATCGTCCAGCTCAGGCATCACCTCCACCAACACGAAGGATGTGTGGCGCCGGTGCGCCTCGTCGAACGGGGATAGGCGCACCAGGCGATGCACGCCGCGCTCCGCCTTCAGATAGCCGTATGCGTACTGCCCGCGCACCGCAATGGTGACGCTTTTATACCCCGCCTCCTGCCCACGCAGCGTCTCCAGGATCTCAGTCTTAAAGCCCTGCTGCTCGGCCCAGCGCAGATACATACGCATCAGAATACCCACAAAATCTTGCGCATCTGTTCCACCGGCGCCAGCATACAGCCCCAGGATCGCCGGGTCCCGGTCGTGAGGACCGGACAGGCTCAGGTAAAACTCGCGCCTTTCGAGCTCGTAGATGATTTTCTCCGCCTCGCGCTCAATGTCGCGGATCAGGTCCTCATCCTCGTCCATCTCGGCCAGCTCCAGCAGCTCGCGTGCCTCACTCGCGCGCCGGCCAAGCACCTGCCACACCTCGACTTCACTTTTCAGGTCGGAAAGATCCTGCATGTCTGCCTGGGCCGCGGCGGGGTTGTCCCAGAAATCAGGCTCCGCTGCCCTCTTTTCTAACGTCTCGATCTGGTGCCCTTTTTCTGGGAGGTCAAAGACGCACCTGTATTTCGCGAATCCGCTCATCCAGCTCGGTTAACTTGCTCGTCAGATCTTCCATCATTTCCTCACTATTCAAACAACCCCTCGACGAACCCCTCGGGATCGAATTCCGCCAGGTCCTCCACCGTCTCGCCCGTGCCGACAAAGCGCACCGGCAGGCCCAGATCGTTGGCAATGGCAAACACCATGCCCCCCTTGGCCGTCCCGTCAAGCTTGGCGACCACCACGCCGGTCACGTCGACTGCCTCTTTGAAGTGGCTCGCCTGCGACAGCGCGTTCTGTCCCGTCGTCGCGTCCAACACCAACAGCGTCTCGTGTGGCGCGCGGTGCACGCGCTTTTGCGCCACACCGTGCACCTTGCGCAGCTCTTCCATCAGGTTGTACTTGGTGTGCAGCCGCCCCGCCGTATCGACGATCAAAAGATCCGCCTTGCGACTCTGGCTGGCGCGGATGGCATCATACACCACCGCACCTGGGTCAGCCCCCGGCTGGTGGGCGATCACCGGCACGTCGGCGCGCTCGCCCCAGATCTTGAGCTGGTCGATCGCCGCCGCGCGAAAAGTATCAGCCGCCGCGAGCATCACCTTGCGCCCACAGTTCTTGTAGTAGCGGGCCAGCTTGCCGATCGTCGTCGTCTTGCCCGATCCATTCACGCCTACGACCAGGATCACCGTCAGCAGCCGGGGCTCGTCCACCGTCATCGGTGGTGGGTCGCCCAACAGGGCCCGCAGCTCCTCTTTCAACAGATCCTCGAGCTTGTCGGTGGTCCGCGCCTGGCCGCGGTCCACTCGCTCGCGCAGCCGGTCCACCAACGTCATGGTCGTCTCCACGCCCACGTCCGACTGCACCAACAATGCCTCCAGGTCGTCCCACGTCTCCTCGGTGATGTCTCCGCCGCCCAGCAGGCTGCTGATCTGCCCAAAGAACGAGCGGCGCGTCTTGGTCAGGCTATCTCGCAATTTTTTCGATCGTCTGAACACAGGCGTACACAACTCCTCAAGAATTCCAATCCAACATTATACCCCAAGTACGAGGATGTTTCAAAAACGGATGGGCCGTTGGTGGTCGAGCACTCCTCGAGCCAGCAGCTCCCCCTTGAGCTGCTCCGCCGACTCGAACACGATCGCGTCGATCCCCGTCGCCCGCGCGGCTTCCACATTCACCGGGTTGTCATCCACGAAAAAACACTCCCCCGCCTCCCGCCCCAGTGCTGCCAGCACCACATCGAACGTGCCCGGATCGGCCTTGATCCGCCCCAGGTCGTATGACGTAAACACCTGATCGAACAGCGTCAGGAAAGGATGGATGGTGACGATATGCGCCATCCACTCCCGCCCATGGTCCGTCAGCAGGGCCAGCTCATAGCGACCGGCAAGCTCTTCCACCAGCGCTGCCGTGCCGGGCACCGGGTGGCAAAAGTTGTCGCGTACCATTTGCTTCAGCTCGTCGGGGGCAATGTCCCAGCCATAGGTCTCGATAGCCCACGCCAGGTAATCGTCCTCCGTCACCTGGCCGCGCATCAGGCCCAGAAACACCTCGCCGCCCAGCTCCCGTAGAAGGCCCTCCTCGGCGATGCCCAGGCGGCGCGCCAGCGGACGCTCGACACCATGCATGCCCGAGACAAGAACTTCGGCCAGGTCAAAGATGATGGTCTGGATCATAGTGATGGCCTCCCCGTGGTGGTGGCGACCATTGTACAGGGGATCGGGTGTTGGCGCAAAGTGAGAAGGAGAAGAGACGATCACTGGTTGGCTTGACGAAATAGCCCGTTGCAGGTATGATCAGGGCAGCGAGCCCCTGTTGGGCATTGGGAGAGCGTGTGACAAAGGAGCAAAAAGGGACCATCGGGTTGTTGGTCGCCGCCTTCTTCTTGGGCATTGCCTACACTGTCTGGTTGGTGGCAGGTGCGCCTCACGATTCTGCTGCCCAGGCCACCGGCGATCCATCAGCCGCCCCCACAGCCCGGCCCACGCGCACCGCACGTCCCACCCGCACGGCACGCCCAAGCGCTGCGCCCAAGACCAGCCCCACGCCCACACCCACACTCCATCCGCCCCGCATTGGCGTGGTCGCCGGCCATTGGAAGAGCGACTCCGGGGCCGTGTGTGCCGATGGCCTGCAAGAGGTGACGATCAACCTCGACGTCGCCTCACGCGTGGTCGCCATCCTTCAATACGAGGGGTACGAGGCCGAGCTGCTGCCCGAGTTCTCGGAACGGCTCGACGGATACCAGGCCGATGTCTTTATCTCCATCCATGCCGATTCATGCGATTTTCCAGGCGTATCCGGGTTCAAGGTAGCGCGCGTGGCAGCGAGCGCCATCCCAGAGGAGGAAGACCGGCTGGTGGGGTGCCTGATCCGGGAATACGCCGCTGCGACAGGCCTCCGTTTTCACCGCGACACCATCACCTTTGACATGACCGGCTACCACGCCTTCAACGAGATCGACCCAATGACCCCCGGGGCGATCATCGAGCTCGGCTTTATGAGTGCCGACAGGACCCTGCTCACCGACCGGTCGTACGAGGTAGCACAAGGCGTCGCCCGTGGCATCGCCTGCTTCCTTGAAGGCGATTAACCGCCGGCCCCCCTCGCCCACCGCGTTTCAGGCACTCATCTCACCCCTCGTCCTCCGCCCCCTCACGTGTCGTGACAAACTGGACGACGGCGCCCAAGACGCCCAGCACCAGCCAGGCACCGAGCACAATCAGAGAATAATCATTCACCTCCCCGCCCGCCGCCCGCCGAAAAAGGCGCACCCACGCGGGCTCGGCGCCCGTCATGAGCGCCGCCACGCCGCTCACAGCCAGCCACGCCCCTGAAAAGGCAGTCGCCAGGATCAGGACTGCGCGCTGGACGATCAGGGCGATAATGCCGACAGCGATGGCGACGATCAAGATGACTAGAGTGGGCATCTCCATGCTCAGCATGCCGCCCAGGAAAGTAACCAGCGACACACCCCCGGCTGCTCCGACGAGAAAAACGCCGACAAAGTAGAGCAGCACGAACAGGGCGGCGCCCACCAGCCCACCGGCGATTGCGCCGACGATCACCCACACCGTCTCGCCGTCGGTCACGTTCCCGGCAATCGTGGCGCCCACGATCACACCGAGAATCAGTCCGTAGAGACCGAGCAGGAGCCGAAAGATACGATAGCCGGCCAAGCAGTTGAGCAGCCCAAAGGCGATCAAGATCAGGGCGACGAGGAGGCCGCCCGTAGTCAGGTCAGACATATTCGATGCTCCTTTCTCCTGGGTAGGGTATCATCTCAATAATCTGGGGAATGTTCGGCCTCATTGATAATCTGTTTACTCCTTCGGGCTGAATGACATGGATGGTAGGCCACCACCCTATCCCTCGCGTGTAGGGGCGCGGTTTCCGCGCCCGGAAGTGTTGCTTCGCCCAAGCCCCAACCGCCATAGGATGGCGTCAAAGGTGTTGCCCATCAGGTTGCCCATCTGGATCATGCGCATCCAGTTCAGGATGTCGTCACTCACCCGCTCGCCGTAATAGTCGCGGAAGCGGCGCTCCGCCTCGGGGTCCGGCTCGCCGCCCGTCTCGGCCCAGTGCTGGGCAAAGGCCAGCGCCACCGCCTCCTCCTCGGGGAACTCGCCCAGCTCGCTCGCCAGCAGGCGCTCGATCTCGCCCGGCTCCACGCCGGCCTCGAGCGCCCAACGACTGTGGCCGTAGGCGCAGTAACGGCAGCCGTTCACCGCCGTCACCGCCAGCATGATCTTTTCCGCGAACGTGCGGCTGACGCGCCCGCTGCGCGCCGCCTGGCGAAAATCTCCCATGTGGGCCGCGATCTGGCGCAGGTCGCGCAGGAAGGTGCGTGGCGTGTAGAAACGTTTCGAGAAGGATCTCATGGATGGCCACCTCGATTCTTGGATCGGACAGCAGCCAGAACTCGGTGCCCATATAGGCGCCCACGAACACGACGACCCTGATCCCACCCCAGACCCCCGTATTCTTGAAAGTGCCGCAGGCGCGTCATGCTCCTCCCCTTCTTCCCAGATGGGCGTTGGAGGAACCCTCCTGCATACTTGAATACGCTGCGTGCAGGGCAGCACCCAGCGCGCCGACCGTCTGCGGATCATCCGGGATAGTGACGGCGACGCCAAAGGCTGCTGAGAAGAGCTGGTGCAGGCAGGGGTTGAGAGCAACGCCCCCCGCGAACACAACCCGCTCCACCACGCCCACACGGCGCACCATGCTGCCGACGCGGTCCACGATCGCCTGGTGCAGCCCCAGGGCGATGCGCCGGCTATCCTCGCCGCGCGCGATAAGCGACACCACCTCCGACTCGGCAAACACGGTGCACATACTCGACACGCGCACGGCGCTGCCGTTCGCTTCCAGCGCGTGCGGGCCAAACTCGCTCACATCCATCCCCAGCGCCCGCGCCATATTCTCCAGAAAGCGCCCCGTGCCAGCCGCGCAGCGGTCGTTCATCTCAAAGCGCGTCACCCGCCCATCCGGCCCGACACGGATCGCCTTGCTGTCTTGGCCGCCAATGTCGAGCACCGTGCCCGTGTCGGGGTAGAGGTGATAGGCGCCCAGGCCGTACGCCTTGATCTCAGAGATCACCTCGTCCGCCAGCTCGCGCTCGGCGGCCAGGTTGCGGCCGTAGCCGGTTGCCACCAGGCGGCGATACACCCGGCCCGCCATCAGCCGCCGCGCGTTCCCCACCGGGTCAATGCCCGTGTCCACCACCTCAGCACGAGTCACCCTCTCGCCATCCCACTCGACGAGGGCAATCGTGCGCGACCCAATATCCAACCCCGCGAACGATTGACGATTTACGATTGACGATT
>JAFGIA010000342.1 GCA_016929795.1 Anaerolineae bacterium | reverse complement strand
GCGTCGCCGCCAAAGAAGGCCAGGAACTCGGGCGGATAGCTCTCGATCATCTGCATCAAGTCGCCCTGCTGCTCCATGAATACGTCGTAGAAGGGGACCAGGATCAGGCCGAGGGCGGCCACGCCAAGGCCCCAGCCGATGATCTGCCCACGAAAGGACGACAGGGTGTAACGCAACGTTGTGAACATGATACACTCTCCTCGAGCGGTTAGCTCGCCTCAATTTCACGAAATTGAGGTCTGATAGTAGCGCAGGAACACCTCTTCGAGCGAGGGCCTGCTCGTCTCCAGGTCGCGCACCGGCAGGCTGCCGAGGGCGCGGACCAGCAGTTCCATGTCGCCTTCCACCTGCAGGGTGATCCGCTGGCTGTCGTCGCGCGACAGCAGGGTCACGCCCGGCAAGCGGGCCAGGGCATCGCAGTCGACCGGCTCCTTGAATTCAACCGTCGCGTGGCGCAGGGCGCGGTCGACCAGTGCCTGTGTGTCGGCCACCTCGACGATCTCGCCCTCCCGGATCATGGCCACCCTGTCAGCCACCGCCTGCACCTCGCTCATGATGTGCGAGCTGAAAAAGACCGTCGCCCCCTCCGCCCGTGCCTGGCGGATCAGGCCCAGCACCTCTTGCTGCA
Source organism: Anaerolineae bacterium (assembly GCA_016929795.1). The sequence continues at coordinate 53,685 of JAFGIA010000342.1, read as the reverse complement.
TCAGCGGGTCGAGGCCGCTCGTCGGCTCGTCGAACAGCAGCAGCTCCGGGCGGTGCATCAGCGCCTGCACCACGCCCACCTTCTGCTTGTTCCCCTTGGACAGGTTCTTGATCGGCCGGCCCAGGTCCAACTGCAAGCGATCGGCCAGGGCGCGCACGTGCGCCCAATCGGCCACGCCGCCGCGCATGTCGGCCAGGAACCGGAGCTGTCGCTCGGCGCTGACGTTGTCATTCAGGTGCAGCTCGCCCGGCAGGTAGCCGGTGCGCGCCTGCACAGCGACCGGCTCGGCCTGCGGATCGAGGCCGAGCACGCGTAGCGTGCCGCCGTCGGGCCGGATCAGGTCGAGCAGGCAGCGGATGGTCGTGGTCTTGCCTGCCCCGTTCGGCCCCAGAAAGCCAAAGATCTCCCCGCGCCGCACCTCCAGATCCACCCGGCGCAGCGCCTGCACCTTGCCGTACGCCTTGCGCAGCCCGCGCGTCACCAACACGGTTTCCTCTCCAAACTCCTTTGTTGTCATCGTATGCTCCTTCACTTCTTTCGTCTCATGCACCACGCATCACGCACCACACATCATGCCTCACGCTCACCATTCATTCCATCCCCCTCCTCTCGCCGCACGGACAACAGAGGCAGGCCGAGCGTGTAGAGCTTGTGCAGGACGCCGAGCAAGGCAGCCTGGTCGACCATGGCACCGGTCAGTTTAGTGGTCTCGGGCTCCGCCCCTGGCTCGATGCTGACCTGCATATCGTCGAACCAGTGTGCCCAACGCTCCCCAATCCGGCCCTGCACTTGTATCTCATATACCCACGGTTGCCTCATGACCCGTCCTCCCCAGCGTGCTCACTGGCTACAGGATATCACGCACAGGGTATGAGGCGCATCATCCGATCGGTATGATTGCGGTATGATCCAGGGGCCGTGACCAGTGGACTGCTGCCCGGCAGCGCACACCCGCCACCTGGATTTGACAGCTCTGCTCTTGCATAGTACACTGGTGTCGAGATGATACAATAGATAGGAGTATCTATCATGTCACGTCAGGGCAAAGTGGACGTCACGATTCTCGACGTCGCGGAGCGGCTGCTGGTTGCCGAACCGGATGGCGATTTCACGATGGAGCGACTGGCCGCGGAAAGCCATCTGTCTCGCGCCACGCTCTATCGGCGCATCGGCAGCAAGGAAGCCTTGCTCCAGCGCCTGGCCGACGAGCGAGGTCTCGAGGTTGAGGTGCTCGACGGCCCGGACATCCCGGCGCGCATCCTGCATGCAGCCCGGGTTGCCTTTGGCAAGAACGGGCTGACCCGTACAACGATGGAAGAGATTGCCGTCGAAGCAGGGCTGGGCGTGGCCACCCTCTACCGTCATTTTGGCGACAGGGAAAACCTGGTCCGCGCCTTTATGCAGCACTATGCGCCGCAGAGAGCCTTTGAACGTGTCGCGGCGCAGAGCCGCGGCGACATCGAGGCTGACCTGACCCAATTGATCACCGAGATGCTCACCTTTCTCCATGAGAACCGGGACATGATCTGGCTGGGCCTCGTCGAAGGGGAAAAAACCGAGCACCTCCTGGCCCGGCTGCGCGAAGCGCCCAAGGGGACGCGGGTCGACCTCGTCCGCTTCTTTGAGGCGGCCGTGGCCTCGGGCCGGTTGCGGCGCAGAGACCCGGAGCAGATGGCAACGGCGCTGGCAGGCATGTTGATGGCCTTTGCTTTGCAGGTCCCGGTGTTCAGTGCGGGGCCGCTGGAAGACGCACGCGAGACCGCCGAGTTCATCGCCGATCTCTTCCTGCATGGCACCCGCGTACACGAAGGATGAGGGAGGAAACATCATGAACCTTGCAACGGTCCCAATGTCCATCATGCGCCGCCTGTTCGTCGAGAGAATGTGGAACCGGGAAGCAGAGCTGGCCGCCACGCCGGGCATGGTCCGTGCCGCCGAGGACTCGCCCGAACGTTTCGAGATCGTCGCCGAGTTCTTCAAGCGGGGAGGCGACGCGCCGCCTGCGACGCGAAAGGCCATGTCCCACATGCTGGGCAGCCTGCGGGGCATCCAGGAATCGCTCCACACGCTGGACAAGAACCCTGTCGAACCGAAAACGCACATACCACCCGCCGAGATCGCAGACCTGGAAGCGTTTGCCCACTCGATCGGGATCGACGACCTGGGCTATGCGCGGGTGCCTGAAACGTTGATCTTTCGCGGCAAGGCTATCCTGCATCCCAACGCCATTGTGCTGACGATGGAGATGGACAAGCCCCGGATCGACACCTCGCCCAGCGAGCAGTCGTTTGTGGCGGTGCACGAGACGTACCACCACCTCGGCGTGGCCTCGAACAAGCTCGCCGGTTATCTGCGAAAGCGTGGCTACTCGGCCCACGCCGGGCACCCCTTGATGGGCCTGGCCCTCTATCCACCCCTTGCCCAGCAAGCCGGCCTCGGGTGGCAGGGCATGCATGGGCTGCTGATCACGCCCAGGTTCGGCCCTCGCGTGAGGCTTGCGGCAGTGTTTACCAGCATCGAGAATCTACCGTTTGGCCACGAGAATCCGGACGCGTGGATCGCAGACTATTGTCGCCTGTGCAAGCGGTGCGCCAAAGCGTGCCCGCCGCAGGCCATCCTCGACGTCCCGGTTGAGAAACCGAATGGGCTGGTGACGTGCACCGACACCAACCGCTGCTTTCCATACTTTGCGGACAACTATGGGTGTTCGATCTGCATCAAGGTCTGCCCGTTTCAGAAGCAGGAGTATGCTGTGCTTAAGAGTCGTGTTTCCAGGCTGTCCACTGCGCACGCGGGTGTACTGAGACGAGCGGAGAAAGTCGAGCCATGAAAATGCCTGCACTCCTGGACGGGAAACAAGCAGGGCAGATGATCAATATGCGCGTCTTGACCACTGGTGATCCACGAAAGTGGTGGTCGGGCCAGCAATCAGCGATCCGCGGTCCTTAAGGGTTGCTCTCGTTCAGGATCAGCGGCAAGCTGGTCCTCGACAGCGTGTACTTGTACTGGATGCGCACCGCGCACAGCCGTAAGTTGCTGTCGGTGCTCTCCCCGAAATAGAGCCACAGCGCCAGCGTTTCGTCCTTGTTGTTGACCACGTGGGAGATGGGCGACCCGCTCCCCGCGCTGCTCCAGCCGGGAGTTCCCTCCGACCGAACCAGGTCGATCAGTTCCACGCCGCCCTGACCGTCGTACGACATGAGCTGTGCCACCGCGTCGTTTTCGGCGTCCATGTCATAGAAGTAGAGGCGCATATAGGTGATCTCGGCGCCTTCCGGCAATTGCACGCTGTGCGCCGTGTGAGTGTACGAGGCGCCGCCGGTGCGAGACATGCAGCCTCCGGTCTCGTAGCGGTACTCCATGTCAGAGACGCCGGGCACAAAGGTGTCGGCCGAGTAGCGCTTGTAGAAAAAGGCATGGCTGGGGCTGGTGGTCTCGGCAAGAAGCTCGCCCTCTTCCACTGGCGTGACCTTCTCGGGCAGATCGCCGGTAGTGCTGGTGCCGCGATCCTGGGCAGCCACTCCCAGGGTAAAGAGCACGGCCAGGAGCGCGATCAGCGCCAGGCCCACGGTCAGGTTGCGTGTAGAAAGCGCTTTACTTGACATAGGTCATCTCCTTGTTCGCTCGGTGTATCTTAGCGCAGCCGCCGGGAAATGTCAAGCACAGCGTGCGCACGTCATCGCCTTGTGTATCCTGGTCAAGTGTGATATTGTATGCACGATACGGAAAGGAATCCGAGCCATGAAACCGGAACTGATCAAGCCGCCCCGGCTGCGGCCGGGCGACAAGGTTGCCACCGTCTCCCTGTCGTGGGGGGGGCCAGGAGAGATCCCGCACCGCTACGAGGCCGGGAAGCGGCAGCTCGAGGCCGAGTTTGGTCTGACCGTCGTCGAGATGCCCCACACGCTGGCGGACCCCGCGTGGATCGCGGACAACCCGCAGGCGAGGGCCGCCGACCTGATGCAGGCGTTCGCCGACCCGTCCATTCACGGGATCATCTCGACGATCGGCGGCGACGACTCGATCCGCATCCTGCCCTTCCTGGACCTGGATGTGATCCGCGCCAATCCCAAGATTGTGATGGGCTATTCGGACACGACGGTCACGCTGCTGGCGTGCCTGAAGGCGGGCCTGGTGTCGTTCTACGGGCCGGCGATCATGTCGGGGTTTGCGGAAAACGCCGGCATGTTCCCCTACATGGTCGAGTCCGTACGAAGGACGCTCTTTTCATCCGAACCGATTGGCCGGGTCGCGCCGAACCATGACGGCTGGACTGTCGAACACCTCGACTGGGCCGACCCCGAGAACCAGGCGCGCAAGCGCCAGCTCAACCCGGCGGCAGGTTGGTCGTTCCTGCAGGGCAGCGGCACCCACCGCGGGCACTTGATCGGCGGCTGCTTCGAGATCCTCGACTGGCTGCGCGGCACGCCCGTGTGGCCCGCGCCAGAGATGTGGCGCGGGGCGATTCTCTTCCTCGAGACGTCGGAAGAAGCGCCGCCGCCGGAGGCAGTGCTGAGGGGGCTGCGCACCTACGCAGCAATGGGCATCCTGGGCGAGCTGTCGGGCATCCTCTTTGGCCGGCCGGGCGGCGGCGTGCCGCCGGAGCAGTTCGACGAGTACGACGAGGCGATCTGCACCGTGGTGCGCGACGAGGAAGGCCTGACGGATCTGCCGATCGTCACGCGCATGGACTTTGGGCATACCGATCCGATGTTCGTGCTGCCGTACGGCGTCGAGGCCGTGATCGACTGTGACGCGAAGCGGTTCACGATTGTGGAGGGTGCGACGACGGGGTGAGCGAGTAATGTGAGCCACGTCGGGCTGGGGATGTGATCAGCGATTGAGCTTTACCACACCTTGGGAATTAGCCGTGCTGTCCGCTTCTTGTATTCGTCGTACCCCGGTATCTCTTTGAGCAAAACGCGCTCTTTGATGTTGATGCGCGCGGCGACGCCGCCGATGCCCAGCAGCGTGACGATCCACGCCAGTTGGGCCGACAGGAAGAGTGGGCAGGCGATCAACAACAGGATATTCGCCAGGTAAAGGGGGTGGCGGATGTGTGCATACAGGCCGCGCGTCACAATCTCCTGCCCTCCCTCCTCTACGAGAAAGATCGAAAATCCCTCCCCCAGGTCGAGGTGTGCCCGCACACGGACCAGCGCCGCTTCGGCGAAAAAGAGCGCGCCGAGCAGCGCCGCCAGCGGCGTCGACGGCTGCTGGAAAGTGATGTACTCGAACGCCGAGCCGAGGATGACAAGCCAGTAGGGCACCATGATCAGCGCCGCCGTCCAGTCGGCCACGGGCTTGCGGTCGAGTGTGCCGGTGCGCGCCATCGCCCAGCTCTCCGCCAGCCGGTAGACGAGCACCAGCAGGATGTAGCCCATCAGGTAGGGGTCCATGCGCGATCACTCCAGCAGGAGAGCCATGGTCAGGATGTCGATGTACTCGCCGTAGCGATACACCGCCTGGCGGTGGCGTCCCTCGACAATGAAACCGAACTTTTCGTACAGGTGGATCGCGCGTGCATTGCGCGCAAACACCTGCAGCTCGATGCGGCGCACCACGCCGCTCGCGCGCGCCCAGTCAATGGCCCGCGCCATCAGCAGCGTCCCAATGCCCCGCCCGCGCCACTCGCGCACCACCGACGTACCGAGGGTCGCCGTGTGGCGTGTGCCCTGGCGCTTGCCGCCGCTGCAATTCAGGTTGCCGGCGATCGTGCCGTCGATCTCGGCTACGAGAAAGAGCGAGTTGTCGGCGGCGGCATAGCCGGCCAGCGTCTGGGCCTCTTCCTCGACCGTCAGCGTAAAGTCGCCCGGCATGAGCAGAATGTCAATGTCGCGCTCCGCCGCTAGCGTGTTGACAAAGGCGATCATCACTTCCGCGTCGTCGGGTCGCGCTTCGCGGATGATCACGCGTGCCGGATCGACGGGCCCGTGTGTCATGGTTCGACCTTCCATACCTCATCTCCCACGTGAATTGTGCTCATGCCACCCTCAAGAGCATCTCGTAGCTGCCCGCCGGTGTGTAGCCCAGCTTTTTCGCCAGCGCAGCCGATTCCTCATTCGCTGCATCCCAGTGCACCTCCAGGCCGCTCGCCAGGCAGTCGGCGATCAGCCTCGCGCTCACCGCCGTTGCCAGGCCGCGACGCCGGTACGCCTCGGCGGTGTTCACCTGCACCTCGATCCCGCGATTGCACGCGGCGTACGACGACGCGGCCGCGACGATCTCGTCGCCGCGCATCACCACGAACCCGGCCCCGCGCGCCACGAAATCGGCCGGCGAGTCGAAATTGCGCACGTGATCTTCGATCACGCTGTGATCTTGGCTCACGCCCTGGTCCTCGGCCACCGCGTCCAACTCGGACACGATCCGCTCCGCCAGATCGAGGTCGATGGGCCGCACTTCGAACCCGGCTGGCACCCGCTGCGCCAACGCATGCAGGTGTGCCAGGTCGAGGCCGCGGTCAGAAAAGGCATAGCGCTCGATGGCGACGACTCGTGTGCCGTACACGCCTTTGACAAGCGTGCGCCAGCCACCGGGTGACGGCAGCATGCCTTTGTAGATGGGTAGCTTTCGCACCAGCCGGCGTGCCACCGGGTGCGTCGCGTCGCCGCCATAGATCACGACGTCGGCGTAGGCCAGCATGGCCGCGTGTGGCTCGCGGGCGTCGTCGGCCCAGGCCATGCCTGCGTGGCCCTCAAGCACCGTGTCGATCAAAAAAGTAGGGGGGTGTTCCGCAAAGAGCAGGGCGAGCGCCCCCCTGTGCTCGCGTGCTACAACCTGAACGTCTGACACAGTCCAGCTCCCCCAACAGCGTATTGTCGCGCGCCATCTCGTCCGGCACCTTGTGCAGCACGCCTCTGTGCCGGCCCAGGTCTCGCGCCAGTGGGTTGATTATGCACGAGGATCGCGGGCCTGTCAAGGTGTGAACGACCGTGATAGCCCAGCCCCCAGCCTTGACAGAAGGGCAGCCAAACCCTAACGCCCACCCTCCTCTTGACAAACAAAGACTTGTAGTCCATACTATCGTCCATGCCACCACAGTTGCCGGTCACCATCGTCAACGTCGGATACCGCTCGACCAACTATTGGGTCGTCAGTGCCGGCACTTCGCGCCTGCTCGTCGATCTGGGGTGGCCGGGGACCATGGGCCTCATGCGGGCCAATCTCAGGCGCATGGACGTCCCCCTCGCTCAGATCCGGTACGGGCTCGCTACCCACTATCACATCGATCACGCCGGCGTGGCCCAGGAGCTCAAGCTGGCTGGCGTGCCGCTCCTGGTGCTTGATGTGCAGGTCAGTGCCATCCCGCGCATGAAAAGGTGGACCAAGCCTGAGGACAACTACCTGGACATCACCACCCACGACAATGTCGTCATCTCGTTCGCCAAAAGCCGCTCCGTGCTCCACGAGATCGGCATCCAGGGCGAGATCGTCCCCACGCCCGCCCACTCCGAAGACAGCGTGTCCCTGGTGCTGGACCATGGCCTCGCGTTTACCGGGGATCTCGCGCCTCCTGGCCTTGCCACAGAGGAAGACATGGAGAGCCTGTCCGCGAGCTGGCGCTTGCTGCGCGAACTCGGCGTGACCACCATATATCCGGCCCACGGTCCTGCTCTGACGCCTTTTACGGCTCGGCTGTGAACCGCGCGTATTACGCCATCTTTTACGCCGCAACTGCCTGCCTCGTGTCTCGAGGGCTTGCGCGCAGCAAACACTCTGGCGTGATTGCTGCGTTCCGAGAACACCTTGTCAAGACGGGTGACATCGAGGTAGAATACAGCCGCAGCTATGAGCGAGTGAAGGATGACAGGCACGTGAGCGATTACGATGTAGAAGCGGTCATAGAACCGGGACGTGCGGCATCAGTGAAGGAAGGTGCTGGAGAGATCCATCAGCACAGCCATGACACGATCCGGAAGAGTCAGAGGCTGGGCAGGGGCAGGAACAGGCTTGGCGATTATGGACAAGGGGCGACCGAGCAGGTGCGCCAACCAGGCCGAGCGGGTGAGCGCTGGATAACGCGCCGCCTCGGCGTCGAGCTCGGCAGCGCGCCTGGACTGGCCGGCGTCGGCCAGAAGGAGGGTCAGCACAGGTAGCGCCCACAGGAGCGGAATGAAAGCACCTCGCTCTACGGCAACCTGGAGCTCGGCCAGCAGCTCCGGCGGCACCCACGGCCTGTGGCCCAGCCCGCGCCAGGCATAGGCCTGCGTCGCCAGCGCCCGGCAGCATTCGTCCCATTGCTCGATCTCCCGATACACGGCCACACTCTCGGCCAGGTACGCATCGGCCTCCTCAAAGGCGTCCCGCGCCAGCGCCACCTCGCCCAGCACCAGCAGCGCGTATCCGATGCCGCGCCGGAATCCCGTGCCCCTGGCGATGCCCAGCGCCTCTTCTGCGCGAGCCCGCCCCGCCTCGTACTGCCCGCTATGCACCAGTCCTTCGCCCAACATCGCCACCTCCAGGCCAAAGCGAAGCCCAAGGTCGTGATAGATGTCGAGGCTCGCCTCCAGCAGCGACACCGCCTCGCCAAACTCGCCCGAAAGGAGGCGAGTCACTCCCAGGTGGCGCAGGCCGTCGGCCTGTCCGCGCCGGTCGCCGAGCTCCTGGCGCAAGGCACAGCCACGCTGCACAAGCTCCCCAGCGACGTCAACCTCCCCCTGGTGCAGCGCAGTCACACCCACAGACATCAGCGAGTCGGCGATGCCGCGCCGGTCGCCCAGCGCCTGCCGGATGGACAGGCTCGCCTCGTGGCAGCAGCGCGCCTCGCGATAGTCGCCCAGGTTCCACGCCACGCCGCCGAGTGCCGCCAGGGCATTGGCCTCGCCCCACCGGTCACCGAGCGCCCGGCAGAGCGCCAGGCTCTCTCCGTAGGCAGCGCGCGCCTGCTCGCGGTGGCGGCTGACCAGCAGCCGGCCCTGGCACCAGCGGGCGTGCGCCATCTCGGCGCACGTTTCCGCCCCGGCCAGGCGGGCCTCCTCGATCCGGGCCAGGCTCTGTTCGAGCAGGGGGGCCGCCGGCTCCGATCCATCCAGGTAGTGAACAAAGAGGCTCTGCCAGGCCAGCAGGCGTGCCAAGAGGCGCTGGCCGCGGCCCGTGCCTCGCGCCCGAGGCGCGAGGCGCTCGACCGCCCGCCGGCAGGTCGCCTCACCCTGCCGGTAGCGCGCCCGCCAGTCGAAAAAGAGACACAGCCCGTCGAGCGCGCCCTCCAACTGGCCAACCTCACCTTGCTCGACCAGCCACTCCCAGGCAGCCAGGGTGTTCTGGATCTCGAACTCCATCTCGGACAGGGCTACTTCTTGCTTCTCGCCCTTGATCTCATCCGCCCAACGGTCGAGCGCACGGACATAGTAGGCGCCATAGCGTCGGAGCACCGCCTCGCGATCCACCGGGTCGCCGGCCAGCTTTGTTGCCAGGTATTGGCGCAGCAGCTCGTGCATAAAGAATCGGCCGGCCGGGGCATAGTTGAGGAGCGATTTGTGCACCAGGCTCTCCAGATCGCGCCCCGGCGCGCCCGTGACCTCCAGGGCTGCCTGCCGGCCAAAGCTGCCCCGAAACACAGACAGGCTCTGCACGGTGGCGCGCTCCGATCCCGTCAGCAGGCGCCACGAGTAGCCGAATACCGCCGCCATGCTGCGCTGCCTGTCGGGCACGTCACGCCAACCGGCAGCCAGCAGGTCGAGGCCCTCGCGCCCGTCGCCGGTCAGGCGCCCGGCGATCTCGGCCGGCGACAGCGTGGCGGTCCAGCTTGCCGCCAGCAGAATGGCCAGGGGGAGCCTATCGACCGCCCGGCACGCGGCGACCACGTCCGCGGCGTTGCCGGGCGTGAGCGCCAGGTCAACACGCACCCGGCGCGCGCCGTCGACAAAGAGCGCCACGCTGTCGCAGCTCGCCACCTCCTCCAGCCGCGCCTCCGGCCCGGGCAGCGCCATGCCGCCGACGGGCAAGAGGTACTCAGCCTGCAGGTTGAGCCTGGCCCGCGAGGTGACCAGGGCACACACCCCCGGAGCAGCCTGGAGCAGCGCCACGAGCCAGTCGAGGCACTCCTCCCCTGTCGAGTCCGGTGCGATCAGGTGCTCGAAATTGTCGAGGACGAGCAGCACGCGCCTGTGTTGCAGATAGTCGATCACCTGCTGTTCGGGCCGGTGCGCGCCGGCCTGCTGCCCGGCGGCGAGAGGAAAAGCCAACGCCCCGGCAATCGCGGCCACCATATCGGCGCATGATTGCAGCGACGCCAGGGCGACAAAATAGAGCCCGTCCGGGAAGCGGTTCTCCCCAGCCCCAAGCTCGCGCGCAGCTTGCAGCGCCAGGCGCGTTTTGCCACAGCCCCCCGCGCCGACCAGCGTCAGCAGCCGGCACCCTGGATCGCGCAGCCGCGCGCCGATGGCCGCCAGCTCCCCCCGCCGCCCAACAAAGGGGGTCAGCGGCGCGGGCAGGTTGTGGGACAGCGTCGGGGGCGGCGGCTCACTGTCCACTTTATCCCGGATGCGCCGGTAGAGAGCCACCGTCCTATCTTCCGGCTCGACGCACAGCTCCCGGGCCAGTGTCTGCTCCAGGCTCTGGTACTGTGCCAGCGCCGCGTTGCGCTGGCCCGTGCGGGCCAGCAAGCGCATCAGCCGGCGGTGGGCCGCCTCTGCCCATGGGTCCAGCGCCACCTCGCGCCGCGTATAGTGCAACGCCTGGTGATAGATGCCCACCGCCTCATGATGCGCTGCCACCTGCCGCAGCGCGCCCACTGCCTGCCGCGCCAGCCGCTCGCGCGTGAGGAGCAGCCACTCCTCAAAGGCCGCGCTGTCGGGCAGAGAGAAGCCTTCCAACAAGTCGCCGCGGTAGAGCTGGATCGCCTGCTCCAACGACGGGATGTCGCGCATCTCGACCAGAGCAGCAAAGTCGGCCACGTCGACAGAGAGATCGCCTGTGGGGTTGAGCTGGATCGCCTGCGAGGTAATGCACAGCAAGGGCGGGGCGGCCATCCGGTCGCCGATCACCGTGCGCAGGTTAAAGAGGGCGACGCGTAGATTGGCGCGGGCGGCTTGCTCGGGGCGCTCGGGCCACAGCAGGCCCGCCAGCCGCTCGCGGCGCTGTGGCCGCTCCTTCTCCACGGCCAGATAGGCCAGCAGTGCCCGGACCTTGTCCGATTCAAAACCCGTGACCGGCTCACCATCCAGTGTCACCTGCAACGAACCGAGCAGCTTTACGACCAGCCGGGCCATGGTCCATCCTTTCCATCCAACGACGACGTTGCCCTTCTCGACCAGCGCATTATACTCGAATTGGCGGCAAAACTCAACCTTCCGCACCGGTGCCCTAACGTCAATACCGTTCAAATAAGGCTAAGCCCCCGTCTCCGGGGGCGGCCCGAGACGGGCCTGGGAGCTTGTTGGAAAGGTATTGGCCCTAACGTTTTCCTAACGCCGGCCTGATATACTGAACGTACGCTTCACAGGGAGAGCAGCGATGATTGGCGAGCACAGGACTGTGATCGAGGAGTCAGGCTATCGTTCCTACCTCTTGCGCCTCTGGCCCGTGACTTGCGGTGGTCAGCCAACCTGGCGGGCCTCTCTCGAGTGCCCGCACACCGGCCAGCGCACCGCGTTCGCCAGCCTCGAGGCCTTGTTCGATCACTTGCGAGCGTGTACCACCCGGATGGAGGAAGGAGGTGAGCACTGAACGACCATAGAGACACCGATCCACCATTCTTGCACCCACACAATCAGGAAGGAAAAGTGCGAACATGAAACAACCCACTCTGAGGAAGGAATCTCGCCCTGAAGCCGTTTGGCTCAGTCTCACCCTCGCGATGGGCCTGTTGGCCTTGGGCCTGCTCCTGGCAGCTGGCGCCGTCGCCATGGCAGACAGTCAGGGCTCGCCGCACCAGCCTGACTTTGCCCGGGCGGCGCGGCCCGCGGCGCCATCCGGTGACGGGGTGTGGACGCCGCTCGGTGGCCCCATCGGCGCGGGTGGGCAGGTGTGTGCCCTGGCCGTGCACCCCACGATCTCGGGCACGGTATACGCCGCCGTTGCCCCCTTGGGCACCTACGATTCCGGGCCGTCGATCATCTACAAGACGACCAACGGCGCGGCCACCTGGACGCCTGTCTTTACTGCCGGGCACCAGGTCTACTCCCTGGGCGTCACCGGGACCGTCGTCTATGCCGGGGCCTTTAACCCGGATGGCGCCGGTGTATCCATCTATACCAGCCATGACAGCGGCGTGAGCTGGACGCCGGCCTTTTCTTCGACCGACCGCGGGGTGTGGCTCGACGTCGCTGTCCACCCCACCGACACTGACGTGGCCATCATTGGCGGCTGGTTCTATCACTTTGTGGGACCGGATCGGGTGCAGAGCGGCCTCGTCTACCGCACGGACGACACCGGCCTGACGTGGACGCCGATCCTGACCACCACCCCACCTGACGGAGAGGGGGGTATCCTGGCCGTGATGAACCACCCGGCCGCTCCTTCCGTCGTGTGGGCCTCGGCTCGCCAGTGGGGCGGCAGTGCCCACAGCGACACCATCCTCTACCGGAGCGACGACGGCGGCGCCACCTGGCCCTATACACACACCCTGACCAATGCACACGTCCAGTCCTTGCTGGGCCATCCCGGCGATCCACTGACGGTGTACGCCGCGAGCGGCTGGGGCACCTGGACCGAAGGCCCGCCCCTCGTCTTTCGCACCTCGGATGGAGGCCCAACTTGGACCCAGGTGCTCAGCGACGCCGGCGGCCCACTCCTTTTCGAGCCCCCCAACACCGTCTATACGCGCTGGTGGCAGCAGATCTGGGCCAGCGCCTCAAACGGCGACCCTGGCACCTGGAGCCCGGTGACCGGCATCTGGGATGGAGGCACCGCCTTCGAGTTCGACCTGGGGCAGGCATCGCCGACCCTCTACGCCGGTGGTGAGCAGCGCGGGGTGCTCAAAGGCACCTACGACGGCGCCAACTGGAACTGGGAAGAGCGCAACGACCAGATCGAGGGGCCACTCTCGCCCCGTGACCTCGACGTCGATCCGTCGAATCACACCAAGATGTTCGCCGCCACCGACTGCAACGGCGGCTGGCTTTCCACCGACGGAGGCTGGAACTGGACGATGGTCGACGAAGCGTGCATGGGCGCCTTTGCCATCAATCCCGACAACCCCGACATTATCTATGGCGGCGAGTACAACTGCGACCGCGGGCCCGTGGTCCGCAGCGCGGACGGTGGGCTGACCTTCGAGCCAGTCTTTACCCCAACCTTTATCATCAGCGACTGCTCTGGCGGAGATGAGTCGATCCTGGACATCGAGATCGCCCCGTCGATGACCGGCACCGTCTATGCCGCCGGCGCGGACCACCCCAACTGGTCGGGCGACCAGGCCGTGGTGGTGCGCAGCCTGGATGACGGCGCCTCGTGGACCGTCGTCTTTACCCGCCCTGAATCGTCCCGGATCGAGGTCATTGCCATCGATCCGACGAATGCCGGCGTGGTGTATATCGGCGGCGAGGCGTGCGACCCGATAGGCTGTGAGGGCACCATCTACCGCAGCACCGACGGCGGCGACTCGTGGCAACCGACCCTGGTCACCTCCCATACCATCGGCTCCATCGCCGTGGACTACCAAAAGCCTAACGTCATCTATGCCGCGACCAAGGGACCCTATGACGTCTACAAGAGCACGGACGGCGGTGACTCCTGGACGCTCATTCGCTCCAACAACCCGCCATTCAACCAGGCCAGTGGCTACCTGCTGGCCATCGATCCCCACGTGCCCAGCCACGTCTACCTGGGTGGCTGGGGCTATATCGCCGAGACGCCCGACGGCGGGCAGACCTGGCTCGACAGCGACACCAACAGCGGCACGCCCCAGATGGAACCAAGATCCCTGATCGTGAATAACGATGCGCCCACACAGACCCTCTATGCCGGCTTTAGCGGCACGTGGGCCTACAGCCGGCCTGCGCCCGAACCGGGCCAGCCAGTGACCATCACGATGTGGACCGACCCGGCCGGCATCGTCTATGCCAACGGCCTCCACGAGCTCTTTTACCACGCCCTGGTCGTGGATCGCGATGAGAATTGGGTAGCCGACGGCACCACGGTCACCATCACCTACGAGCAGCCGTGGGCACCCCCGTTCAATCGCGTCAAAACGACGAGCGATGGCCACCTCCAGGGTGGCTGGGCAGGTGGAGTAACCTTCCCCGGCGTGTACACCTTCACCGCTACAGCCAACGTCACCGCCACGGCATTTGTCACGGTCGAGTTTCTTTACAACCCACCGGGGGGCATAGAAGTCGATGCGGCGGTGATCAATGCCACCACGGCCATCGTCAGCGCCACCGTGTCGGGCCAATACGATGGCCTCGCCTCCGACGGCACCGTGGTGAGCTTTGTCTCGAGCCTCGGCACCATCGACGCCACGGCCCTCACCGCCCGCGGCGTGGCTGTGGCCACACTCACCACCAGTGGATCGGGCGGCATCGCAGTCATCACCGCCACAGCCGGCGGCTTCTCTGATGTCACCACAGTCGATTTCGGCCTCTATCGCTTCTACCTGCCCATCGTCTCCAGGAATGGCTAGAGGCATGCCGAGTCCGACACATGAAGCAAGGAAGGATAGCATGAACGAACAAGGCAAGAGAAGATTGGCCCTGGCCGGCAGCCTCGCGGCGCTGGCCCTGCTCGTCACACTCGCAGCGGTGGGCGTCGCCGCCCAGCAGATCGACGCCACGCTGACCGTCTGCCCGCCGCCGGGCACCGGCTGCGACTATACCACCATCCAGGAGGCGATCGACAACGCCTTTGCCGGAGACACGATCCGCGTGGCACAGGGCACCTACACGGAGCACCTGAGCATCACGCTGCCGATCACGATCGAAGGTGGCTATTCCGGCCCACCTGGCTGGCAGCGCGACCTGGCGCTGTATGAGACGAGCCTCCTCAACGATCACCACTCCACGCCGGCCGACTGGGATGGCCGCCAGGTCGCCAAGCCGGCCGTCATCCGCGACGGCGCCGAGCTAAAGATGTGGTACGACGGCTACAACCTGGACAGCCAGCTCGCCCTCGGCCTGGCCACCTCCACAGATGGCCTGACCTGGACGAAATCGATCTCCAATCCGGTGCTTGCCGGCACCCCGGGCGATTGGGACGGCGCGTCGGGCGAGCATGGTGGCAACGTGATCCAAGAGGGCGGCCTCTACAAACTCTGGTATGAGGGCGGTGGCGATGATGGATTACGACAGACGGGCTACGCCACCAGCACCGACGGCATCTCGTGGCACAAGTATCCTGGCAACCCGATCATCCAGGCCGGCCCGGAAGGGTACGATCAGCAGGCAGCCGGCCACGGCAGCGTGCTGCACGATGGCGCCACCTACCAGCGCTGGTACCACGCCATCGGCGACCAGGGGGCGATCATCGCCTACGCCACGGCGCCAGACGAGGTCACCTGGACCAAGCAGGGGCCGGTGCTCTACCCACAGGCTGGCGAGTGGGACGAGGCCGCGTTGTGGGGGCCCAGTGTGCTCAAGCTGGGCGGCACCTACTGGATGTGGTACGCGGCTGCCGGACCGCTGGGTCCCCCGGCCATCGGCGTCGTCACCAGCACCGACGGCATCTCCTGGACCCGCTTCCTGACCGGCCCGGTCGTGTCCGAGGCGACATCAATCGGCGACCCGGTCGTGATTGATGACGGTGGCCTGCTCAAGATGTGGTACACGAACTATGAGGCCGGTGCCATCCACTATGCCGAATCGCTGGATGGGCTCCACTGGACGCTGCACGACGCCAACCCGGCGCTCTCGCCAGGCGTTCTCGCCCACTGGGGCAGTTCGGCGGTGCGCTATACGGGGGGCAGCGGTGGCTCGGTACTTGATGGGCTGACAATCGCGGGCGGCAGCGGCCAGATGGGCGGCGGCGTGTATGCCGACGACCAGGCCATCACCCTGCGCAACTGCCTGGTACGCGACAACTGGGCCTACGGCGGGCTCGAAAGCCAGGGAGCCGGAGGGGTCGTGAACCTTCACGGGCAGTTGACCATCGTCGACAGCCGGATCGTCCACAACCAGGCCGAGCAGGGCGCCTCGGGCATCCGGGTGCACAGTGGTGCGTTGACCCTCAGCAACACGCTCGTCGCCGATAACCACGGCACCATCGGCGTGCACCTCAATGGGACCGGACGGATCATGAACGCTACGATCGCCAACAACGACGGCGGCGTGCTGCTCAACACGGACCAGGGCTGGACGCTGACCATCACCAACAGTATTGTCTACTACAACGGCTGGTCCATCTCGCTCGGGGGGAACGCGACGGGCCAGGTGGCTTACTCGGACGTGGAGGGTGGCTGGCCAGGTGAAGGCAATACGAATGACGACCCCGTCTTTCTGGATCTACCTGGCGGGGACTATCACCTGACGGCCTGGTCCCCGGTTGTGGACCGTGGCACACCCGCTGGCGCGCCAGTCCACGATCTGGATGGCATGCCGCGAGACGCCT
The DNA here is from genome assembly GCA_016929795.1 of Anaerolineae bacterium. The sequence continues at coordinate 37,200 of JAFGIA010000342.1, read as the reverse complement.
GGCCTGATATGGGGGCGTACGAGTTTACCGGCGTGCTTGCCACCCCGATCCTGGATGAGGTCGCCACCAGTGCTGGCACCGACGACACGGGCGATGGCCTGGGCATCGCCTGGGGCAACTATGACGGCGACGACGACGCGGACCTGTTTGTTGCCCAGGGTGGCGTGGATGGCGGCGAAGCGGACATTCTGTACGCAAACCAGGGCGACGGGACCTTTGCCGACTCGAGCGCTGCGGGCGGGGTGGGAGATGGCGGGGCAGGCTTTGGCGCGGCCTGGGCCGACTATGATCAAGACGGCGACCTCGACCTCTATGTGGCCCGCCACAACCAGCCCAACCTGCTCTACCGCAACCAGGGCGACGGGACCTTTGCCGAGGTGGGCGCGGCCGCGGGGGTGGACAACCCGGCGGACAACACAGCCGTGGCGTGGGCCGACTATGACGCCGATGGCTGGCTCGACCTGCTCGTCGTCGGCTACTGGGCCGACCATGCCCTCTATCACAACCAGGGTGATGGCACCTTTAGTAATGTCGCCGGCCCGGCTGGACTGGCCGGCAGTAGCCAGGGAGGCGAGGGTGCGGCGTGGGGTGACTATGACGACGACGGAGATCCCGACCTCTACATTGCCCAGAACGGCCCCAACACACTCTTTCGCAACAATGGCGACGGGACGTTCACCGACGTCACGGCGGCAGCAGGGGTGAGCGATGCCCGCTTTAGCCGCGGCACAGCCTGGGGCGACCTCGACAACGATGGCGACCTCGACCTGTACGTCACCAACTATGGTGAGGAGAATGCGTTCTACCGCAACGACGGCGGCGTCTTTACCAACATGTCCGCTCCGGCGGGTGTCAACGACCCGGGCAACGGCATTGGCGTCACCCTGGGCGACCTGGACAATGATGCCGACCTGGACGTATGGGTCGTCAACGATGGTCCGAATGCCCTCTACCTCAACAACGGCGACGGAACCTTTGCCCAACACCCCGGCCTCACCCACAGCGCCAACGCGCACGGGATTGCCTCGGCCGATTATGACGGCGACGGCGACCTGGACGCCTATGTCACCAACCGCAACGATGGTCCGAACCTGTTGTACCGCAACCGGGGGAACGGCAACCACTGGCTGCACGTGCGCACGTCCGGTTCGTACAGCAATGCGGATGGGATCGGTGCCCGCGTGCAGGTCGTGGCGGCAGGGCTGAGCCAGATCCGAGAAGTGAGTGGTGGCTCGGGGTTTGCGTCCCAGGACAGCCTGCCCGTCGAGTTCGGGCTGGGGGCGTACGACGGCACGGTGACCGTCGAGGTCACCTGGCCCAGCGGGGTGGTCGACACCCTCTCCGGCATCTCTGTGGACCAGGTCGTGGTTGTGACCGAATCCAATCCGCCCTTGCACGACCTGGCTGTGGTCAATGTCGCGCCTGGCGGGCAGGTCTCGCTCGGCATGCCCTTCGATGTGCAGGCGACCCTGCGCAACATCGGCAGCCAGGCGGTAGTCAGTGTGGCAGCGACCTGTCAGATCGAGTATGGTGGCGCGCCCGTGTACACAGAGGTCAGGCTCAGCGGCGAGGTCCAGCCCGCTGCCTGGGATCTGCTCGACTTTCCGGCTTACACACCCACCCAGCAAGGGGCGTACACCATAACCTGCTCACACGCCCTCGTCGGCGACAGCAACCCTGCGAACGACGTCTACTCGCGAGTGGTGAGCGCGGTTCCGCACCCACCCGATGCCTGGACAAAAGACAATCCTGACGACACCGGCGCCGTGCCGAGTGGGTTCGACAACTGGTACACCTCGCCCGACATCTGGGTGCGACACCAGCCTGATGGCGGCCTGATCCACGAGGAGCCGATCGAGGGCGTCGACAACACCGTGTATGTCCGGCTGCGCAACCGGGGCCAGTTCCCAACCAGTGGGACACTCGACGTCTACTGGATCGAGTCGTCGCTCGGCGTGCGCTGCGGCGACTGGGCCTATATCGGCACGGTCAGCTTGGAAGATCTTCAGCCGGGCGAAGTGCGCATCTTGAGCACCACGTGGGTGCCGGTGCGCAGCGGGCACACCTGTCTACAAACCGTGATCGACGCCGCGGGCGATCCCTTCAACGCGGGGCTCGAGTGCGCGCCACAGTGGGTGCCCTACGACAACAATGTCTCCTGGCGCAACGTCGAGATCTATCCCAACCCCGGGACGATGCGCGACGGCCGCGATGTCAAACAGGCCGACGTGCGGCTGGTCAACATCTACGACCGGCCCCACGACGTGGACCTGGTCGTCGAGCGGCGCACCTTTCCCCTGAACGGAACGATCACGATCTCGCTGCCGGGCGAGCTGTTCGATCGCTGGCTGGCCTACGGGGTAAGCTGGGGGGCAGGCATCGAGGTACTGACACCGACGCAAGAGATCCAGGCCACCGGCGCCGTCTCGGCCACCATCGGCGCCATTCCGATGCTGGCCGGCGAGGCCGTGTCGGTCGGCCTCCGCTTTGAGGGAGAAGCTGGCCTGGCCTTCGAGCTCGCCCTGCGCGAGCGGATCGACGGCTGGACGGTTGGCGGCGTTGCCTACCAGTGGGTCATCCCCGACACGACACCACCCACCGTGCTGCGCACGTCACCCGCCGCCGGGGCGGATGACGTGCCGCTCGACGCGCCCCTGGTCATCGAGTTCGACGAAGAGGTAGCGCCACTGAACCTGCAGCTCACGCTCAGCCCTGATCCTGGCGGCTGGCTCCTGCGCTGGAACCTGTCCGGCACCGTGGTCACAGCCACGCACGCGGGGTTGGATGGCAGAACAACCTACCACGCCACCCTCACGGCTGAGGATGGGTGGGGCAACGCCATGACAGCACCACTCACCTGGTCCTTCGCCACAACCAGCGCCATCCATCACATCTATCTCCCGATCGTAGTCAGGCACTGACCCTGATGGGCAAAGCATAATTCCCTCACCTCAATAACTTGGGGGGTGTAGGGCGGATTGCCAATCCGCCCTACACCCCAACCCCCGATTATTGAGCAGATACCGTGACTTGACAAAAGTAATGAATAGTGATACAAGCAGTCATCCAGGAAATTGTAGAGAACCGCGGGAGTGAAAATGCTCAGAATCGAAATGCTGCCCGCCGACAATGGCGACTGCCTCTGGATCGAGTATGGCCCGCCACACAATGTGCGCCGCATCCTGATCGACGGCGGCACCCATGCCACCTACGAACCACTGCGCGAGCGGATAAAGAGGCTTGGCGAGGTGGAGCGTACCTTTGAGCTGCTCGTCGTCACGCATGTCGACAATGACCACATCGACGGCGTCGTCCGCCTCCTCCAGAACCCCGATCTCAACTACAAGTTCGACGACGTGTGGTTCAACGGCTGGGATCAACTGCGCCCTCCGGACAGCGATCCCCGCGGCCCTGTGCAGGGTGAGTACGTCGCGGCCCGTCTCAAGCACCTCGGCCTGCGCTGGAATCGCCACTTTGATGCCGGACCTGTAGTAGTCCAACCTGGCGTGCCACTCCCCCGCATCCGGTTCGCCGGAGGGCTCGAGCTGGTCCTGCTTTCCCCCGTGCCGTCCCGTCTGGCCAAGCTGCGCAAGGAATGGCGCAGAGTCATCACCCGGGCGGAGAAGGACTATCCCGATCCCGGATCGACCGGGGACTGGCTCCATGTCCTTGACGAGGACAGCCGCTACGACCCCGACAAAGACAGGCCGCGGGGCCTGCCTGTGCCTGACGTCGAACAACTCCTGGAGACACGCTACCGCGGCGACAACCGCGCCGCCAACGGCAGCAGCATCGCCTTCCTTCTCGAATACAAAGGCGCGCGCTGCCTGCTCGCAGGCGATGCGCACCCCACCGTCCTCGAGGATTCGGTCAAGCAATACCTCAACGAGCTGGGGTTGAAACGCCTGCCCCTGGACGCCTTCAAGGTACCGCACCACGGCAGCAAGAACAACGTCTCCCGCCGCCTGCTCAGCCTCGTCGACTGCCGGCGCTATCTCGTCTCCACCGACAGCCGCAGCCACCACCACCCCGACGACGAGGCGATGGCGCGCATCCTGGCCTACGGCGGACAGGACAAAGAGATCCTCTTTAACTACCGCGTGCCACAGACGACCAAGTGGGATGCACAGTCACTGCGGCGCGAATACGATTACCGGCCGCGCTACCCTGAGGCGGAGGATGCAGGCATCGCTGTGACCCTGTAATCGGATTTACCCACTATACGATTCAGCCTGAATATCGTTCCGCGCGTCGCACCGTGTCTCGGATCAAACCGAGCACATCTTCCAGCCTGTCGAGCGCCATCCTATGCCGCCAGGCGAGGGCGAGGTCGATCAACAGCGCCCCCGGTTCATCTACTATACCCCGCGCCCACCGCGCTGCTTCCGCCTTGGGCACCACCGTGCCATGCTCCAGGGTGTAGAGGATGCGGCACATGGTCAGAACCGCATACGCCTGATACTCTGCGGCACACAGGCGCGTGTGATCGGCGAGCTGCGGCACCCACCAGGCGTGCAGGATGCCGAGCGCGGCGCGCCGCAGATCGTCCGGCTGGATGGGATCGATCAGCGTCCGGGGCGGTGGGCCAGCCACGGCGATCCCATGCTCGCGCATGACGTAGAGCTGGATGATCCAATCGACGCCATGGTGGTCGACGTCAAACGACCCGTCGACGCGCAGCGCGGGATGGTGGGCGTCGGCAGGGTCATAGCGGCGCAGCGCGCGCAGGGGGATGTACGACCCTTCGAGCCTGTCAACCCACGGCCGGCCACTCGCCGCGAGGCGCACATGCATCGCTTCAAGGCTGGGCAGCAGGCTTGCCGGCAGTGGGCTGCTGGTGGCAACACAAAAGTCGATGTCGCTCCGCCCCGGCTCAAAGCCACCCCCGGCCAGCGATCCATGGACGTACAACCCCACGACAAGATCGCCCAGCACCGACTGCACGCCGGCAAGCAAGGCACGCAGCGCGCCATTCACCTCAGGGTAGGCAGTGGGCCACACCTCGTCCCCCGGCACGACGATCCTCCTTGTGCTCGCACGCTTTCGAGCGACCTGCTTGCGCCAAGCTGCCCTGTCACAGGCCGCCAAGCCGAGTATAGCACCGACCCCCACCGCCGTCAAGCATCCGTCGCTGGCCCACAGGGCAAGCACATTCGGCACCTGGAAGCTGTCATTGCGAGCGAAGCAAAGCAATCTCCCCCTTACGCAAGAGGGGGTTGCTTCGTCGCTGGCGCTCTTCGCAACGACAAATGGGATTGCCCTGGCTTGCCCACTTTGGCTGTTGCAGGCTCGGCCGCCACGTCCTGTATTGAGGAGCGGAGCAGCTCACGCATCACGCTTGACAGCCACGCCCTTCCGGGCTAGAATCTCTTTACGATGCAGGGAGGCAAGGAGATGATGCTGATCACCGAGACATGGCGGCAGGCATACCCCGGCGCATCCGTGGGCATGCTCACGATGCGCGACGTGGCGAACCCGGAAACGAACCCCGAGCTCGACCGGTGCAAGGACGCGTTGGAAGCAGATCTGCGCGCCCGCTATGGCCCGCTCGACCGCGCTGCGCTCAAGGCACAGCCTGTGATGCAGGCGTACGCGACCTACTACAAGCATTTTGGCAAGAGCTACCACGTCCAGCACCAGGTCGAGTCGGTGGCGTGGAAGGGGAAATCGATTCCACGTGTGTCGGCATTGGTCGAGGCCATGTTCATGGCCGAGCTTCAGAACGCGTTGCTCACTGCCGGGCATGACCTGGCGGCAGTGGAGGCGCCGGTGCGCATCGACGTGGCTGGTGGCACAGAGCGGTATGTGCGGCTCGGCGGCAGCGAGCAGGTGCTGAAGGAAGGCGACATGTACATCGCCGACGCGCGTGGCGTGCTGTCGAGCATCCTCTATGGCCCCGACGATCGCACCCAGATCCGCCCGGAGACAAAACAGGTGCTCTTCACCGTGTACGCGCCGGCCGGGATCGATCCAGCCGCCGTGCGCCGCCACCTGGAGGGCATCCGTGACTATGTCCGAATCGTGGCACCCGACGCGGTGGTGATGGTGCTGGACGTGTACCCGGCGTAACAGGATGGTGCCAGGCACCGAGGAGCGCTCAGGGCGTCAATCTTCCCGCCAGGCAATCTCTACCCCTTCGCTGTCGCCCAGGGCATGGCGCAACATTTCGACGAGCGCCGGATCGGCGCCGTGATCCTCGAACCAGTCGAGGGTGACCGGATCGATATAGTAATCCTGATCTTCCAGTCCCTCTTCCTCGAGCTGGCGCATCAAAAAGTCGAGATCCCGCTCGCTGATGGGGCCGATCAGTCTGCCCGACTCCTTGTCGTACAGGTTTGCCATCTGTGATCCTCCGGCCTCTGTGATAGAGGAATTGTATCACAGAAGCGGCAGGACTGGAAGATCGGAAGCCTGGAAGGTTGGTCCACTCCCAGTCCCAATCCAGTCGCCCTATACCCGTGCCAGGCGTCCATTGCCACTACGACCGCAATATGGTACAATGGTGCCAGGACCGCACGCTTTGCCGGCAGTCAGTGCCATACACATGCGGCGGGAGCAGCGAGAATTGGCGACGCCATTGTTGACCACCAAGCTCTATATCCCACCCGTCCGGCCCGGCTGGGTGCCGCGCCCGCGCCTGATCGCCCGCCTTGACGCCGGGCTGTATCGCCGGCTCACCCTGATCTCGGCGCCGGCAGGATCGGGCAAGACGACGCTGGCCAGTGGCTGGCTCGCCCGGCTGCGCTCGACGACGGGTGACGACGAGCCGGCATCGAGAGGCGTCGCCTGGCTGTCGCTCGACAGTGGCGACAGCGATCCCGCGCGCTTTTTCACCTACCTGGTCGCCGCACTGGACACGGTCGACGCCTCACTCGCGCAGGGCATCCGGCCCCTGCTGAAAGTGCCCCACCTCCCCCCGATCCCTTCGCTGGTTACGACGCTGATCAATGACCTGGCTGCCCACGGCGCGCCGCTGGTGGTCGCCCTCGACGACTATCACGCGGTCGATGACCTGGGCATCCACGAGGCGCTCGGCCTGCTGGTGGAGCACCTCCCCCCGACGGTGCACCTGGTAGTCATCACGCGCCACGACCCACCCTTGCCCCTGTCGCGCCTGCGTGCGCGCGGGCAGGTGACCGAGATCCGCCAGCGCGACCTGGCTTTCAGCACCGAGGAAGCAGCACGTTTTTTGAACGAGTCGATGGGGCTGGGACTGGCTCCCACAGACATCGCGCTGCTCGAATCGCGCACCGAAGGATGGATCACCGGCTTGCAGCTCGCAGCTCTGTCGATGCAGGGGCGCGATCCTGCCAGCCGTGCCGAGTTTGTCTCGGGCTTTTCAGGGCGCTACCACCTTTTCCTCGACTACCTGACCGACGAGGTGTTGAGCCGCCAGCCGGAGGAGATACAGCGCTTTTTGCTCTGGACGTCGATCCTGGATCGGATGTGCGCGCCGTTGTGTGATGCACTGTTGGAAGGTTGGAAGGTTGGAAAGTTGGAAGGTTGGAAGACTGGTCTGCCAACCTGCCAGTCTTCCAACGTCCTCGCCCACCTCGACCACGCCAACATCTTTCTCATGCCGCTCGACGACGAGCACCGGTGGTACCGTTACCATGCGCTCTTTGCCGACCTGCTGCGGGCACGGCTGCACGAGGTAGAGCCCGAGCAGGTGCCTGTGCTGCACCACCGGGCGGCAGCCTGGTTCGAGCAGGAGGGGTTCGGGGTGGAGGCGGTGAACCATGCACTGGCGGGCCAGGACGATGAGCTGGCCGCCGGCGTAATCGAGCGCACCATTACGCGCGTCAGCACCTGGTCGCACGCGGATATTACCATGATCCGGCGCTGGCTGCAGGCGCTGCCCGACGGCGTGATCCGGAGCAAGCCCTGGCTGTGGCTCTTTACCTCGCGCACCCTGTACGTGTCGGGCCAGCCCGAGACGGCGAGCCGCGAGCTGGGCGAGTTGGAGTCCTGGCTGCACAATCACCCCGAGGTGCCAGAAGTCGAGCGGCTCACCCGGCTGGTGACCGTGGATCGCGCCTCCTACGCCGTGGTGCTGGGTGAGGTGCGCGAGGCTCGAGATCTGGTTCGCCAGGCGCTCGCCGCGGCCCCCGACGCCGACCCCATCGCCCGTTTTCGCACACCCGCAATCCTGGGCATGGCCGCTCTGCGGGCCGGCGACGTCGTGGAGGCAGAGCACGAGTTTTCAATAGCACTTGACATCGCCCTTGACGCCGGTCTCAGCTTTGCCGCCATGCCCTTTGCCTGCAATCTGGCCGAGACGCTCATCGTGCAGGGCCGGCTGCGCGAGGCGATGCGCACCTGCCAGGAAGCGATGAACCTGAGCACGGCGCGTGGCGAGAGCATCTTTGTCGGCGGGTTTGTCGGGCTCGAGCAGGCCAAGATCCTGTACGAGTGGAATGACCTTCAGGCCGCCGGGCAGCACTTGATCGAGGGACTGGACCTTCTCACGCGGGGGGGAATCCCGGCCAGCTTTGGCAGCATATACGCGGTGCTTGCCCAGGTGAGACAGGCGCAGGGCGATGCGGACGGTGCTCTCCGCGCCGTCCGGCAGGCGGTGGAGGGGGCGCAGCGCGACGGCATCCCTCGCCTGCAGATCCTGACGTCAGCCTACCAGGCGCGCATCTGGCTGGCGCAGGGGCGATACGACCTCACTTCTGCCTGGGCGCGCGACTATCGACAGGTGGGCAAGACCGAGTATCTGCGCGAGTTCGAGGAACTGACGTTGGCCCGCCTGCTGCTGGCCGGGGGCCGGCCCGCCGAGGCCCTGGCCCTGGCCGAGGCGATGCTGCCGGCGGCCGTCGAGGCCGGGCGCGGGGGGAGCGTGATCGATCTGCACGCGCTGCGCGCCCTGGCGTGCCACGCGCTGAACCGGCGGGACGCCGCCCTCGCCGCCCTGGCGCAGGCACTCGCGCTGGCCGAGCCCGAAGGGTACGTGCGCCTCTTTGTCGACCTGGGTGGGCCGATGGCAGCATTGCTCAAGGGAGCCGGGTCGCGCGGCCTCGCGCCGCGCTACGTCGGCCAGTTGCTCGCCGCTTTTGCGTCCGGCTCAGTTGCCACGGTGGCAGCGGAGGATCAGCCCCTCGTCGAGCCACTGTCGGAGCGCGAGCTGGAAGTGCTCGTGCTCCTGGCCCAGGGCCTGTCGAACGCTGAAATCGGGCGGCGCCTCTTTATCTCGCTGCCCACCGTCAAGTCGCACACCGGCAGCATCTATGGCAAGCTCGGTGTGCACGCCCGTGCGCAGGCGGTGGCACGGGCGCGTGAGCTGGGGATGCTGCCGCCAGAATAGCGGCAGAACCGCGTTATCCTGGAAAGATGCATTAGCACCCAACCCCGAGCAAGCTCGCGCCTCCTTCCGCTGCTCACGCCCGCCGGCAACTCACCAGTTTCGGAGCACCAGCGACAGGTAGAACAGGTACCCCTCGGGCACGGCACGAAAGTCCTGGCCGGTAGCGTTGGGCGGCACGTGAACCGTGCGCGTGATGGGCTCAAGGACATAACCCTCCAGCATCGGGGTCAGGGTGTAGGTTCCTGAGATCAGGTTGGTGAGGGTGTATGTGCCCAACACGTCCGTGGTGACGGAGTAGCCGCCCGTGACCGAGATCGTGACGCCGGCCATCGGATTGTCATCGACGTCGGATACACGGCCGCTGATCGAGTAGGTCAACTGCGTGGCCTGAAAGTCCTGGCCGGTGGCGTCGGGCGGCACCGACACGGTGCGCGTGATGGGGTCAAAAGTGTAACCCACGAGCGTTGGGGTGAGCGTGCAAGTCCCAGTGATAACGTGTCTGAGGGCATAGTCGCCATGGGCGTTGGTTACGGCCGTGCCAGCCCATCCTCCAGAGACGGTCACGCCTGGGAGGCCCCCGCCGCCGGCATCCGTCACCCTGCCGGAGATAGAGTACCCCTCAGCCCCTATCACCAGCTTGACGGCAAAGGCGTCGCTGGATTGGCCACCACCATAGCTCGTGTCAAAGGCGCGCGGTGTGGTGGGAAAGTCGACAGAGTAGGTGTAGCCTGTGACGTAAGCCGCTCCATCCTCATCCACGACGATACCATAGCCAACCTCCCGGCTACTGCCGCCCAGGAAAGCACCGTAGAACAGGTCGCCAGGGTTGTCATCTCGTGCCGACACAGCCAGTCGCTGGGGGGCATCCGGGAAAAGGGCGCGGCTCCCTCGAATGCCTGTGCGCCGCGTGGCCGCACGCTCACCTTCGCCGGCGACCTGTCTACGCGCAGCAGCGGCCAGTCCGCCTCGCCGGTGAGCTCCAGGTCGATGCCGGGATAGAGCGCCACGTAGCGCACGCCACCCCAGGCGGGCACGTCCGACCGCCACTGGGCCGGGTCGCTGCCGGTCAAGTACGAGACGCGCGTGTCCAGGCGGTTGAACGGCTCCAGGCGGGGGTGAGGATGGGCGCCGGGGAAGCTCAGCTTGACGTGCACGCCGTTTCCTTCTGTTTTTGAATCCACATATTACGACGGTGTACGGCGCTCGGCACCTGTCTGCCGGCCCACTCGAGGTTACAATCCGTTCGCGCCTGAAGAGTGATTTTCGACATCTGTGAAGCGCATCAGGTACACCTGCCGGTAGCGATCGAACAACGTCAGCAGCAGTGTCAGCAACAGGGCGAAAAAGAGGACCGTGATGGCGTTGACCGGGGTGCCGAGGTAGGTGCGGAGGGCGGTGTAGGCCAGCACCAGGGCGACGTTCACCACGCCGATGACTACGAACTGCCTGAGGGCAAACGCCCAGCCTGCGCCGCGCCTGGCCATCCAGTGCGTCAATGCGGTGTTGATCGTTACGACAAGACCCAGGCCAATGGCCAGTTGCAGATCGGTGGCGCGCACGCTGGGCAGGACGTGGGCAAAGCTGATGCTCACCAGTGAGATGAGCACGATCTTTTCGCCCAGCGCCTCGTCGACGATCTGGCGCGCCTCGTGATCCACCGCGCGCCGCACCCGCTCGCGGTCGAACAACGCCCGCCCGGCACCGGCGCGGAATCGCCGCGTTCGCTCGGCCGGCGGCAGGCGCCGCGCAATGAGGCGCGATAGGGCGACCACGCCCAGGCCGACCGTGGCGGCCACGAGCAGTGTCGTGATGGGGTGCCGGGCGACGATCGTCGGCCACGGCGTGTCGAGCGAGGCGCCGAGGAGCTGTGTTTTGATCCAGTCGGTGGCGTCGAGCTGCGCAATGTGGAGCCAGTATTCCTGTGGCAGCTTGATGCAGATCCAGATCAGCGCCGCAGCGGCGATCAGGGTGCGGCGGGCGATGCGGCGTGGATGCCAGCGCAGACGGCACCCCTCGTAAAAAATGAAAAAGTACTCGAACGTGTTGGGAAAAAGGAGCAGCAGCCCGCGCAGGTCGGTCACCTCGAACAGGGCCACGCCGATCAGGCGCCAGTAAAAGAGCAGGCGCCCGAGGCGCAGGGCGAAGCGGTCCTCCCAGTTCGCCAGCGTCGAGATGTAGGCAATCGTCAGGTAGTAGATGTCGAGGGATTTGTCATAACCCTGGTAGTGATCCAGTGGCAGCGCCGTAAAGTGCTGGAATAGTGTCTGGTCGACACCGTCGAGCAGGAGGGCGGCGAGGATGGCCGGCAGCGGGTAGCGGGGGATGGCGAGCGGCACAAGCAGGCGCAGGCTGGCGACGATGGCGAAAACTGCCCAGTCTGCAGACATGGCTCATCAGTCCGCTATCATTTTGTGCGTCATCACGAACCTGTTACTCGCCCCCCTGGTTGTGCGCCCGCCACTCGCGGCGCAACAGGCCGTACAGGAGCATGTCGTATCGTTTGCCGTCGCGTTGGCCAAACTCGCGGAAGGTGCCCTCGTGTTGGAAGCCAAACTTTTGGTACAGGCGGATGGCGCGCATGTTATATCCCAGCACGGTCAGCGTGACCCGGTGCAGGTTCATCTCTTGGAATGCGTAGCGCAGTGCCAGCCCCAGCGCCTCGCTGCCCAGGCCGCGGTCCCAATAGTCCCGCGCGCCGATGCCCATGCCCAGCCATGCTACCCCATTCGACCACTCGATGTCGAAAAATCCCACCGTTCCGATCAGCACGTCATCCTCGACGGTGCGGATGCCAAACACCAGGTTGTGGGCATCGTCGGCCAGCTTGTCCAGGTCGGCGGCAATCTGCTCCGCTGTCTGCGGCCGGGCTAGGTTGGTGTCCTGCAGCCGCAGATAGAGCCCATCCTCTGACCAGGCTACCATGTCCGCTGCCTCTTCTTTGCGCAACCCCGCCAGCCGCACCCGGCTGCTGCGAAACAGATCGTGCGCCATGATCGTCCTCCCTGCGCATCGTGCTTGCAGTAGTATCATCTCAATAACTTGGGGGCTGTAGGGCGGATTGCCAATCCGCCCTACAGCCCATCCCGACTTTTTGAGATGATACTTGCAGTATACCGCAAAAAGCTTGAAGTGTGAAAACGTGATGTGTGATGGGTGGAGGGGCACTCCTGGTGGAACTTGGATGCACCATCCAGCGTCTATGATCCGAGCGAGAGAAAGAATTCTCGAGGAGGTGCTCGGATGAGAAGGGAGTGGGCTCGCAACATGTTGTTTGTAGGTGCATTGTGTGTCGTGGCCGCGCTGCTGGTGGCGTGTGGATCGGCCGCCAGCGCCGGCGAGGCGGCAGAGATCCGGCTGACAGAGGCGGATGCAGGCAGCCAGATCGAGCTAAAGCCGGGGCAGGCGCTCGTCGTCGAGCTACCGTCCAACCCATCCACCGGCTACGGTTGGCAACAGTCCGCCGGGGACCAGGCAGTGCTCAAGCCGGTGGGTGAGGTCGAGTTCCGGCAGGCAGCCACCAGCGGAAACGTGGTCGGCGCGGGGGGCACGGAGGTGCTGCGCTTTGAAGCTGCAGGGACGGGGACCACGACCCTCAACCTGGTGTATCACCGGCCGTGGGAGGAGGGCGTCGAGCCACTGCAGCAGTTCACCGTAGAAGTAGTCGTTCGCTAAATCGCGTTTCAGGCCGCAAGGAACAAGGGTCAAGTGGTCTTGCCACTTGACCCTTGTTCCTTGCTACTTTTCTTCCGGTGTGAATTCGGTTATAATGCGCTGAGAAAAGATGGGGGAGTATTGGCGTGATCCTCACATCAGAGCGATTGGTGCTGCGCAAGTTCTCGAGAATGGAAAGGAGCGACCTATGGAAAAGCTACGCTGGGGGGTGTTGAGTACTGCCAAGATCGGCCTCGAGAAAGTGATTCCCGCGATGCAGGCGGGTGCACATAGCCAGGTCGTGGGCATTGCCTCACGCGATCTCGGGCGGGCGGAGGCAGCGGCACGCTGGCTGGGCATTCCGCGTGCCTACGGCTCGTACGAGGCGCTGCTCGCGTCGCCTGACGTCGATGCCGTCTACATTCCACTGCCCAATCACCTGCACGTGCCCTGGTCGATCAAGGCGCTGGAAGCTGGCAAGCACGTGCTATGCGAAAAGCCAATCGGCTTGAGCACCGGCCAGGCGCGCGAGCTACAGGCTGCGGCGCATGCCCACCCCAACTTGAAGGTGATGGAGGCGTTCATGTACCGCTTTCATCCCCAGTGGCAGCGGACCAAGCAGATCGTGGCCGAGGGGGGCGTGGGCGAGCTGCGCACGGTTCAGAGTTTTTTCGCCTACTATAACGTCGATCCCGACAATATTCGCAACCAGGCAGACGTGGGCGGGGGCGCGCTGATGGACATTGGCTGCTATTGCCTCTCGCTTGCCCGGTTTCTGTTTGATGCCGAGCCGGCGCGCGTGATGGGGATTGTGGAGCGCGACCCCACCTTTGGCACCGACCGCCTGACGGCGGGCATCCTCGACTTTGGTGTGGGCACGTCTACCTTTACGTGCGCCACTCAGCTTGCGCCCTTCCAGCGCGTCAACATCGTGGGCACCACGGGGCGGGTCGAGATCGAGATCCCCTTCAATGCGCCGCCCGACTGCGGCTGCCGGGTGTGGCACCAGCACGACGACGAGGTCGACGCGATCGAGCTGGCGCCGGCGAACCAGTATACGATCCAGGGCGACTTCTTTTCCCTGGCCGTGATTGAGAATCGACCGGTGCCCACACCCCTCGACGACGCTGTGGCCAATATGGCCGCCATCGAAGCGGTCGTGGCGAGTGCGGAGCAAGGGAGCTGGATCGTGCCTGGGTAAGAAGCGTGTCTCCGTTTTCTCTGTGAATCTCTGTGTAGCCAGAAGAGGAGGAGCAGATGCCAACCAACCGGGGTGAAGCGCGGCGCTATGCGCTAGAGGGCAAGGTGGTGACCATGGACGACCGGTTCACAGTGTTGGACCGGGGCGTGGTATATATCGCCGGGGCGCACATCATCGCCGTCCAGCCGGCGGACGAGCCGCCACCCGCTGGCTTTGAGGCGGTGCGCCTGATCCGCACTGGGGACACGATCTATCCTGGCCTGATCGAACTCCACAACCACCTGAGCTATAACATCCTTCCCCTGTGGACGGTGCCGAGGCGGTTTGTGAACCGCGGCCAGTGGCGCAGCCATCCCGCCAAACAGAAGCTGATCACCGGGCCAATGCAGGTGTTGGGCAAGACGCCGCGCTATGTGCCGGCGATTGCGCGCTATGTGGAGGCCAAGTGCCTGCTAGGTGGTGTGACCACGTCACAGGGGCTGGCCCTGTATGGAGTAGGTATCCAGCCCTACTATCGCGGTGTGGTGCGCAACGTGGAGGACACGGACGATCCGGCGCTGCCCGAGGCAGATACGCGCATCGACGACGTGGCGGCAGCCGACGGCGAATCGTTCCTGAAGCGCCTGGAGCGTGGCTCGTGCCTGCTTCTCCACCTGGCCGAAGGCGCCGACCCTGCCTCGCGCCGCCATTTCGAGGCACTGCGCCTGGCGGAGGATCGGTGGGCCATCACGCCGGCACTGGCAGGTATCCACTGTGTGCCGCTCTTCCCTGAAGACTTTCAGGTGCTCGGCGACCATGGGGGAGCCATGGTCTGGTCGCCCCTCAGTAACCTGCTGCTCTATGCCGAGACGGCCGATGTGGGCGCAGCACGCGACGCGGGCGCGCTCATCGGCCTCGGCTCCGATTGGTCACCCTCTGGCAGCAAGAACTTGTTATGCGAGCTCAAAGTCGCGGCGCTGGTCAGCCAGGTGTCAGGCGGCGTATTCGAGGCACGCGACCTGCTGGCGATGGTGACGCGCGACGCGGCGCGCATTCTGAAATGGGACGCGGCCCTGGGCTCGATCGAGGTGGGCAAGCGTGCGGACCTGGTGCTGGTGAACGGGCGGCAAGGCGATCCCTACGAGCGGCTGCTGCAGGCGCGTGAATCATCCCTCACCTTGGTGGTGGTGGACGGTGTGCCGCGCTGCGGCCAGGCGGCGCTGATGAAAGCGCTCGGCGTCGGCGAGGGTACAGAGACCATCGACGTCGGCGGCGCCGCGCGCGTGCTGAACCTCGACGACGAGTGTGCCGACCCGTTGGTGCGTGGCCTGACACTGGCCGCGGCGCGCGATCTGCTGCTCGACGGGCTGTCACGCCTGCCCGAGCTGGCGCGCGTGCTCGAGGAGGGCACCTCGGCACTGGCCCTGCTGGCCAGGATGGGGCAGAGCTTTGACACACCGGCGGAAGCACTCGCCGTGCTGGCGGCGAGTGGAACACTCGCCGCCCGGGGGGCAGCCGATGCTGACCTGCTCGACGACGGCAGGCCGGTCGCCTTCCTGTGCCTCGACCAGGATGACCTGGTGGGTGAGTCGCTGCGCCCCCATCTCCCCGATCCTGGCACAGGCGAGGTGACGGGCTTTCCGCTGGCCGGGACCGCGCTCGGCACCGCCACCGGAGTCACCTATTCGGATCTGTTGAGCGGCGTACGGGTGGACCTCGACCCGCTGACAGTGGTAGGCGATCCAGACTACTTTGCGCGGCTCGCGGTGCAGCCCAACCTGCCAGACTATGTGAAGAATGGGCTGCCGCCCCTGTACGGAGCCAATCCACTGCCGGCCGATGCCGAGTTTGTCTACAACCTACACCCTGCTATCCAGCCCCAGTTCGCCGGCATGATCGACCTGGGGACCTTTGGCCGGACGCATGGCTTGTTGTCGATTGCCGACAGGCGGCGTATCGTCGACCAGGCGCTGGTGCTGATCGAGCGGATCTATGTCCACCTCCCGCTCAAGCGGGCGATGCACGCCATCGATCCAATACAGCACCTGCGCCTGCTCCGCTATCGCCTCGAACAGCAGGCGGAGGCCAACATCGAGTCGGAAAGGGACTTTCACACAGAGCTGATCCAGATCTTTACGTCCGTGCGTGACCTGCACACCAATTACCTGCTGCCGCAGCCCTTTCGCGACAAGACGGCGTTTCTGCCCTTCATGATCGAGGAGTATTACGAGGGTGGCGAGCCGCACTATGTTGTGTCAAAGGTGGTAGGTGACGCCGGCCCGGCAACATTCCACGCTGGGGTGGAGGTGCGCTACTGGAACGGAGTCCCGATCCGGCGCGCGATCGAGGTGAACGCGGCGCGCCAGGCAGGAGGCAATGCCGACGCGCGGCACGCGCGTGCCCTTGACTCACTCACCGTCCGGCCCCTGGTGCGCATGCTGCCACCCGACGAGGAGTGGGTGGTTGTCGGCTACCGCACCCCGCAGGGGGAGGACCTGGAGATGCGCCAGCGGTGGCTCGTGTTTTCGCCGGCAGCCTCGCCGGCAACCATCGATCCCGATGCTCTGAGCCCCGGTGCCGCCATGCTGGGCTATGATCTGCAGACCGACGCGATCCATCAGATCAAAAAAGTGCTGTATGCACCCCAGGCGGTAGCTGCCGAACAGCGGGTAGCCGCTGACGTGGTGGTGCGTGCGGCGCCACCCGGTGGCCTGGAGACAGCACTGCCCACGGTCTTTCGGGCACGCATGGTCGACACCCTGTACGGCACCTTTGGCCACATCCGCATCTTTACCTTCAACGTGCCCGACGCAGATGCCTTTGTCGCCGAGTTTGTGCGCCTCGCCTCTCAACTGCCGCAGAATGGGCTGATCCTCGACGTGCGTGGCAACGGCGGCGGGCTGATCTATGCGGCTGAGCGCCTGCTGCAGGTGATGACGCCACGCCACGTCGAGCCACAGCATGCCCAGTTCATTAACACGCCGCTCATGCTCGACCTGTGCCGGCGCCATGCTCCGTCGCGCGTGCTGTCGGATCTGGATCTCCGTCCCTGGATCGACTCGATCGCCCAGGCGGTGCAGACGGGGGCCACCTACTCGCGCGCATTTCCAATCACGTCGCCAGAGTCGTGTAATACAGTGGGCCAGCAGTACTGCGGTCCAGTTGTCCTGATCACGGATGCGCTGTGCTACAGTGCGACAGACATCTTTGCCGCGGGGTTTCAGGATCACGGCATCGGCCCGATCCTGGGCGTCGGCGGCAACACAGGCGCCGGTGGCGCCAATGTCTGGACTCACGACCTGCTACGGATGCTGATGAACGACCCTGCCGATCCGTACACTTTGCGACCCGATTCGCCTTTCCAGCCGCTACCCCATGGCGCCGGTATGCGCGTGGCCATCCGTCGCACGCTGCGCGTCGGCGAGCGCAGTGGCATCCCCGTCGAGGACCTGGGTGTGGTGCCTGATCATCGCCACCTGCTGACGCGGCGGGATTTGCTGGAAAGCAACGCCGACTTGATGGATCACGCCGCTGCCATTCTCGTCGATCTGCCCTCATACCAGCTTACCCTGACTGTCGACGGGGTGACGGGGGCAACGCTGGCCACCCGAGTTACCACCTATGGTGTGTCGCGCCTCGACATCTACCTCGGCGCCAGGCCGCAGGGCTCGCTCGACGTCGTCGATGGGGAACGAGCCATTATTCTCGACGTCCCGCCTATGCCGGAGGGAGGTGATACGCTCTATCTGTCGCTCTATGGCTTTGCCGATGGCCAGCTCGTCGCGTCGAAGCAGGTGAGGATCGGGAGAAGCTAGTTGCTGCTTGCTGCTTTTCGAGCGTTGTCAATTGTTCATGAGAATCACCGTGGAGAGCCGCTTGCCCTGGTCGCCGTCCAATGGTATAATGCGAGGCCAGAGGTTCGATCACGCCTCGACGGCAGGGCGAGGCCAACGTGAGGGCGAGCGTGCAGGCGATGGACGCCGACCGTGTGGACAGTGCGGGCTTGTGGCAACTGATCTGCGATGCAATGAGCGACGCGATCATGCTGCTCGATCCCGAGCTTCGCGTCGTCCACGCGAACCAGACCTTTGCCGACTGGCTGGGCGTCTCGCCTGAATCGCTGTCCGGACGTTACTATGCCAGCCTGTTCGATGGCTGCGATGCGTTCCCTCAAGGCTGCCCCGTGCTGCGTGTTGCCGGCAGCGGCGGCCAGGCGAGCGGGGTGCACCAGGTCTCGGGATTGCAGGGCACCTACCAGTGCTGGGCCTATTCGCTGCAAGGCGCTGACAGCAAACTGCGCAACCACATTGTCTGCACACTGCGTGACATCACCGAACAGAGCCGGCGCGAGGCCGAGCAGGCGCGCCAGACAGAGTATCTCGCGGCGCTGCACGAAACCGCACTCGGCCTGATTGCACGCCGCCCGCTGGATTCGATTCTGCACACGATCCTCAACCGCGCTGCCACGCTCGTCGGAGCGCCGCATGGCTTTGTCTCGCTGCTCGACGCGGACCGAGCAGAGATGCGCATCCATGTGGGCCGGGGTGCCTACTCGGGCCACGTCGGCTGCCGG
This sequence comes from Anaerolineae bacterium, assembly GCA_016929795.1. Next base: position 18,489 of record JAFGIA010000342.1, on the reverse strand, counting down.
ATCGAGCAGGGCTGTGACGTCGCCGGGCGCGTGTGGAAAGTAGGACACTCGATCGTCGAGGATCTGGCTTTCCAGCCGGCCGAGTCGATGCCTGCCGCTCTGATCGACATGGCGCGTGGGCTGGGGACGGTTGTCTACGCGGCCGGGGTTCCACTCGTATCCGAGTTGCACGTCGTCGGTGTCCTGCTTCTCGTCGCGCCGCCACGGCCTGGTCGCTTTCAGTTTGAAGAGCTAGCGCTCCTGGGCCAGTTTGCCGAGCTTGCTTCGATCGCCGTCTACAATGCGGGCCTCTACCGGCAGGCGCAGGCGGAAATTGCTGAGCGGCAGCGTGCGGAAAAGTCGATGCGCGAGAGCGAAGCCGCCCTGCACAGCATCTTTCGCGCAGCCCCGATCGGCATTGGCATGGTCACTAACCGTGTCTTTGGGTGGACCAACGAAGCGCTGCAGCGCATGGTCGGGTGGAGCGCGGAACAGTTCGCGGGCCAGAGTGCGCGCATGTTGTATCCCGACGACGACGAATTTGAGCGTGTCGGCCGCGAAAAGTATGCTCTGATCGACCAGCATGGAGTCGGCTCTGTCGAGACCCGCTTTGTGCACGCCGATGGGCACCTGGTGCATGTCTTGCTCAGCTCTGCTCCACTGGATCCCAAGGCCCACGCTGCCGGCGGCGTGAGCCCCGTTGTCTTTACCGCGATGGATATCACAGAGCGCAAGGCCGTCGAAGACGCGCTACGCCGGTCAGAGGCACGCTACCGGCGTTTCGTCGAGCAGTCGCACGCCGGTGTGTGGGAGATCGACCGCGAGGGCGTGACAGTTTTCGCGAATGCACGCCTGGCCGGCATTCTCGGTTACGAAAGCGTGGACGACCTCGTCGGGCGCCGCCTCTACGACTTTTTTTCGCATAGCTATGCATCGGTTCTTCCCCTCTTTGCAGAGCGCGTGGAGGTGGACGGGCGGCAGGGGAGTGTGCAGGATTGTGTGCTCAAGCACGCAGATGGTACCGACCTGTATGCTATCCTCTCGACGCTGCCCCACTACAGCGAGGAAGGCGCCTTTGTCGGGGCCACCCTATTCGTCACCGATATCAGCGCGCGGCGGCGGATGGAAGAGGCGCTGCGCCAATCGGAGGCGCGCTATCGCACGCTGTTCGAAAATGCGGGTGATGCAATCTTTATCCACGAGCTTGCTTCTTCCGTGGGGGCCAAGAGTGGCCGTTTTCTCGCTGCCAATCGTGTCGCCTGCCAGCGGCTTGGATTGGGCCTCCAGGAGCTCCTGGCAAGGACGCCGGCAGATATCGAGCCGCCCGAGTATGCCGCCCAGCTTCCGCTGCGCCTCGACGAGTTGCAGCGCTACGGGCACCACTTTGACGAGACTGTGCATGTCCGGAGCGACGGCACGACCATCCCAACAGAGCTGAGCAGTCGCGTAATCGAGTATGAAGGGCAACCTGCCGTGCTGGTGATCGCACGCGACATCACTGAGCGCAAGCAGGTGGAGCAGGTGCTGTTGCGCACAGAGCGCCTGGCGGCGATGGGCCACCTCGCCGCCGCGCTGGCGCACGAGATCAACAACCCGCTGCAATCGATGGGCAGCAGCTTGGAGCTGGCCCTCGACTTTCCACTGGGAGAAGAAGAGCGTACCGAGTATCTCGAGGCAGTGCGCCAAGAGATCGAGCGCCTGATGACGATCACCAGCCGGGTGCTCGATTTTGCCCGCCCGATGCGCACCGAGCGCCAACCTGTGTCGGCCATAGACGTCGTCTACTATGCGTACACGCTGGCTGAAAAGCAGCTCCAATACAGTCGCATCACCTTCCATCCCGACTTGCCCGACGACTTGCCTCTGGTGCGTGCCTCGCGTGACCAGCTCGCCCAGGTCTTTCTCAACCTCTTCCTGAACTCGGTGGAGGCGATGCCAGGTGGCGGGCGCGTGCACGTTTCAGCCTACGCCACCGGCGACAAGGTGATCGTACGCTTTGCCGACAGCGGACCTGGCATTCCGGCCGACATTCTCGCGCGGCTGTTTGAGCCTTTCCAGACGACGAAAGAGAGCGGCACCGGCCTTGGCCTGGCCATCAGCTATAGCATTATTCAGCAGCACGGCGGCACTATTGCGGCGGCGAATGGTGCCGATGGGGGAGCTGCATTCACCATCACGCTTCCTGCCTGTAGGGGGGACGAGGATGAACTGTAGAAATTGCAGGGTGAACGCTTGATGGATCATGGACAGGGACCGCCGATTCCGGGTGCGCGCGTGCTCATAGTCGACGACGAAGAGACGACGCGGCGTGCTATCACCCGCGCGCTCGAGCTGACAGGCTACGAGGCGGAAGGGGTGGCCAGTGGTGAGCACGCACTCGCCCGGCTTGCCAGCAGCTCCTACGACCTGATGCTGCTCGACCTGCGCATGCCCGGCATGGATGGCGTCGACGTGATGCACCGTGTTGCAGCGCGCTATCCCGACCTGCTTGTTATCGTCTTTACAGCGCACGCCACCGTCGACAGCGCCATTGAGGCCGTGCGTGCCGGGGCTGTCGATTATTTGCTCAAGCCTACCAGCGTGCGTGAGGTGCACGCGGCGGTCTCGCGCGCCCTTGAGCAGCGCCGCGAAAAGCTGCGCCGGCGGCACCTGATCCGCGTCATGGCCGAGGCGCTCGCCGCCTTGCAAGCGGAAGAAGCACACGACCATAGGCAGGCAGGCACCCGCGGCGAGCGGTTTCTGCATGCTGGTCCTGTGGCTCTTGATATGGAAAAGCGGCTCGTCGTGGTCTCGAGGCCGGATGTGCGTGACAGCCTCGACGCCGAGCTGACAGAAAACGAAGCAGCCCTGCTGGGCTGCCTCATGGAGAACCCGGGAGCCCCCCTTTCGTGCCGTGTCCTGGCCGCGACGGCACTCGGCTACGACGTGATCGAGGCAGTAGCGCGCGGCATAGTGCGGCCGCACATCTCACGCCTCAGAAAAAAGATCGAGTTCGATCCAACCCATCCCACCCTTGTGCGCACCATTCGCGGGCAGGGTTACCTGTTCACTCCCGAAGGCTGATCCGCACCCTTCCACTTCCGCCAGCCCGATCGGGAGAGCGCCTAATCGTTCTGGGGCGCGATGAAGCCCATCTGCCGCAGCGTCTCGAGGAGCACGGCTTCGGCAAACGCATCTTTGGGAATATAGTCGACAGCACCCGTCTCGAGCCCCGAAATCACCGATTGAGCATCGTCATAGCGAGTAAACATAACCACGGGGATTTCGACTGTTGCCGCCGTCGATTTGAGTTGGCGTAACACTTCAAAGCCGTTCACATCAGGCATCTGGATGTCGAGGACGACGAGGCTGGGAAGGTGCTCCTGGGTGAGCTCGATGCCCTGGCGCCCATCACGTGCCCAGAGCACGTTCAACCCCTCGCGTTCGAGGAGTGTGCGCAGGTGGAGTGCCTGTGTGGTACTGTCTTCTACCACGAGGATTGTCTTCTCCTGTGCTTCACGGTTGCTCAACTCTTCGGACATGTTTTCCTCTCATCAAACTTGGCTGGTAGCCGGTCGCATAGGTGACATAACACACCGGAGCCGGCCGCATAGGCAGCATGTACAAGATGATCGATCCTAAAGGTCGGCATTGGCAAATGCCGGGTGGCCTGCCTCGTGGTCCGTGCGGTGTCGATCTCTGGCTGCCCACTTGATCAGCGTCACGGCGATGCCATTGGGTAGAGCGCTCACACCCAGCTCGTCTACCATGCGCCGTGCATCGTCGAGGACTCCTTCGACAAGGTCGTGGATTGACGCGTCGTGCTGGATGCAGATGACCTGCACGCCGATTCGGCTCCCGTCGTTCAGTTGCGACAAGTGGATCGACCCATGGCCCGACTTTTCGAGTCCCAGGATAATAGCCATGGTCGACGTGGCGAGGGAGATGCGTGCTTGGTCAAACAGGTCCAGGCCTGCCTCGCGTGCCAGCCTGCGGACGTGCATTCTGGCCTCGATGATATCCAGCTCGTTTTGGATTGGGATCGTATTCAGATCGGTCATGGTAGATCTTCCTCATCATGAGCCCGGTGTGCCACAGGGGCGGGCGGCTGGACGGGGCTCGGGACTTTTTGGGACACGAGCAGACGTGCGATGCCGTCTGGTGATAGTGAGCGCTCGACGCCGCCAGCTACTACCGCCTGGTGAGGCATACCGTACACGACACACGTAGCTTCATCCTGTGCGACCGTCAGCCCGCCGACCTGGTGCAGGGCATGCAAGCCTTCGGCGCCGTCATCGCCCATGCCTGTCAGGATGATGCCGATCGCAGCCGGGCCATAGGCGCTGGCCAGTGAGTGAAACAGGTGGTTGGCCGAGGGGCGCAGTCCTTTGTAGGGCGGCTCACGGCACAGCTCGACGATGCCACGCATGTTGATCTGCAGGTGATAGTCGTCTGGTGCAATTAGCACAGTGCCAGGCTGAGGCCTGTCGCCATGATTGGCCAGAGTGACGTGCAGGGGGGTTTGGCTGTCTAGCCACTCTGCCAGGCCCGCCACAAATCCCGCGGCAACGTGCTGGACCACGAGAATCGGTGCTGCATAGTCCGCAGGGAGATGGCGCAGGATCGAGGCAATCGCGCCCGGACCGCCCGTTGATGCAGCCATGCCCACGATTTTGGGGGCACCATAGCTCTTTACTGCTGGTGGCGCGCTGGGCAAGACGGGCGCAGGCCGGGCATCCGGCACGTGTACAGTGTGTGCCCAATGGTGCACCACGGGCACGCCGGCCATCAGCCGCACGGTTCGGATCAACCCGGCGCACCCTTCGGGGTCGGCCAGGCCAGGAGTGCGCACCACGGTAAGCGCACCGGCGCGCAATGCTTCGAAGGTGATGTCCACGTCGGCGTGCACCAGATTGCCGGTGACGATGACGATCGGCGTCGGTACCTCGCGCATGATCTCGCGTGTTGCCTGCAGCCCATCCATGCGGGGCATACGCACGTCCATTGTCACCACGTCGGGGCGCAGTTGGCGCGTAAGGTGCACGGCATCCTCGCCGTTGGCACCGGTTCCGACAACGTGCATGCCAGGTTCATCCTGCAAAATCGCAACCAGCAATTGGCGTACTGTCGGCGAGTCGTCGACGACGACGACTCGAATGCCCTTCGACTCTCTGTTCATCGCCCTGACAGCTTTCCCCCTGCTGCTAGATGAGCTGCTCGATTGTGTCCAGCAAGTTGCTCTGATCGAATCGACTCTTGACGATATAGGCATCAGCGCCAACCTGGATGCCGCGCGCCTTGTCCTCTGGCGAGTCGAGCGACGAAACGAGAATGACAGGCAGGTGCGCGGTGCGCTCCTCCGCCTTGATCCGCTCTACCAGCTCGAACCCGTCCATGCGTGGCATCAGAATATCTGTCACCACGAGATCGGGAGTGCCCTGGGTAGCCATCAAGCTCAGTGCCTCGATACCGTCGGTCGCTACCTCGACAACATAACCTGCCGCCTCCAGGATATTTTTCTCGAGCGTGCGTGTCGTAATCGAGTCGTCGACGATCAGGATCCTGTGCCGGGTTGGCTCTTCCTGCTCGGCATTCGGTGCATGCGTCTCAAACACTGAACGGCGCTGGCCGCGGATCGCGAGGTTGACGAGGTCAACAGGGTTCAGGATGAGAACGATCTCGCCGCTGCCAGACACCGTCGCACCTGCAATGCCTGTTACTCGTTTCAACTGGCGGCCCAGGCTTTTGACCACTACCTCTTCTTCTCCCACCAGCTCGTCTACGGCCAAGCCAGCCAGGCGCTCGCCGGCGGAAACAATGACCACCGTGCATGCTGCCTGCCCCACATTGCTGCCGCGCCGCAGCTCAAGCATATCGTCGAGGCGGGCCAGAACTACCGGTAGCCCGCTATATTCGATGACCTCGCGTCCTTCCACGCGCTGCACCTCGCCTGCCCTGACCATTCGGATATGGTGCACGGCGCTCAGCGGAAGTGCAAACATCTGCCCTGCGCAGCGCACCAGCAACCCGTGCAGGCTGGTCAGAGTCAGCGGCAGGCGCAGGATAAAGGTGCTGCCGGCACCTGGCGCGCTATCGACTTCAACCCTGCCGTGAAGCGCCTCGACGTTACGGCGCACCACGGCGAGGCCAATGCCGCGTCCGGAAATGTCGGTGATGAGCGGGCAGGTGGACACGCCGGACGCAAAGATCAGATCGTGCAGATCTCCCTCTGTTAGCGATGCCACATCGGCGCGCCCCCGGCGCGCCAGGGCGCGCCGCAGTGCATCCAGGTCCAGGCCGGCGCCGTCGTCTGACACGCGAACGACGACATCTTGCCCTTGTTGCTCGGCAGCGAGGATGATCTTGCCTGTACGCGGTTTGCCTGCTGCCTGGCGGACTGAGGGCTGCTCGATGCCATGGTCAATCGCGTTGCGCAGCAGGTGGACTAGGGGGTCCTTGATCTGTTCCAGGATCTGCTTGTCGATCTCGGTGTTGTCGCCCGAGATCTCGAGACGTACCTCTTTGCCTGCCGCCTGCGCCAGATCGCGTACCATGCGGCCAAAGGGCACCGTGATCGTCGCCAGGGGGAGCATGCGCATGTGCTTGATCTCTTGCTCGATCTGGTCGATTGCCAGCGATAGGTGGAGTGTGTCCTCGGTATACAGCCGCGACAGCCTATCGGCGAGGGTGGTCGCATCGACCAGGTATTGCTGGTTCGCATCGACATACGCCAGGATCGTGGCCAGCTCTTGGGTCGCAGTGCCTATCCCGTTTTCTCTCCCCCGCTCTTCTTGGCGCTGGCCTAGGCGACTGCCTGCGGCGCGGGCTGGCAGCCATTCGCGCTGCCAGGCGCTGAGGTATTCTTGCAGTGCGCGGCTTTGCTCGAGTCGCTGTTGCGCACGCATGCGCGCCACCAGGAGCTCGCTCAATTGCACCATGAGCGAATCCAGTTTCGCGACGCTGACACGCACCGTCTCTTCACCTCCGACAGGGCGCTCGGCACTTGAAGGCCCCATGTCCGATGCCTGCGCCATACCATCGGCCAGGATCGCTTCCAGGGTGCGACGTGGTCGATCCGCCCCCTGCTGACCAGTGGCGGCAGGCTGTGCCCCTGCCTCCACCTGTGGCGCGTGGGCTGCTGCCTCGGCAGCAGACGCTGGCTGGGTGTGTGGCATTTTGCGAAACGCTTCCAGATCGGCGAGGGCGATGATCGCTTCGAGTGGGGGCGTTGTCTCGCCTGTTTCGTATGCTGCCTGGACTGACTGGATCGCGTCGAGCGCGCGATAGCAGGCCGTAAAGAGTTGTGAGGTGAGCGGCACCGTGTCATACTGGATGGCATCGAGCAGGTTCTCCAGCGAGTGCGCCAACTGCTCGATGATCGTGACATTCACCGCGCGCGCAGCACCTTTCAAGCTGTGCGCGGCGCGAAAGATCGTCTCGAGATGTGCCTGGCGCTCCTCCGGCGGCACGCGGCCCTCTTCGAAGGCGAGCAGGCCGTCTGTCATGGTCTGGATGTGCTCGGCCAACTCGGCGCGAAAGCTGCTGATCAGTTGTTCTCGGATTCTGGCGCTGCGTCCCATGTCGATCTTTTCTACAATGTGCTTCTTTACTTCTCTATATCCTGTCTCTGGCGACCCACGTTGCTAGATCGCTTCCTGGTCGATGACGATGCGCCTGTCGGCGAGTAGTGCCGGCAGGTCGAGGACGACGAGCAATCCCTCGCCCCACGGAGCTGCGCTCACAGCCGAGTCGGTCGCGATGCCACGCACATATTCCGGCGGCAGGCCCTGCAAGTTTCCAGCAGCCTCTTGCAGGCTGCTCATAGCCAATGGGGTCACCGCCACCACCTCGTCGACCAGTAGGCACAGCTCCATGTCCGGTGTCTCGACGGCTACCAGGTGCTGGCTGCCCTGCTCGGCCCTCTTTTTGACCGTGGGCAACCCAAAATACGTTGCCAGGTCGAACACTGACAGGATGCGCCCCCGGATGGCCGTGACACCGGCCACCCAGGCCGGTACACGCGGCACATGGGCCATTGATCCGGCTGGGCGAATGTCAGAGACATAGTGCGCGTCAAATGCGTACATCTCGCCCCCGATGCGCGCCACAACCAGCGCCACGTGCTCTCCCTCGTCTTCAGCCGCCGGCACGCGCGCCAGCTCGGCAGCACGCTGGGTCCATACTTCCATGACGGCGGGATCGATATCCTGTGCGGGCCTGGTCATCACGCTCGTCACTCCACCCACGTGTCGCCGATCAAAAGGTTGTCCATCCATTGTCTCCTATGACTCACCCGGCTGGCTTTCGGCGTGCGCCAGGCGCATATCGGGAGTGTGTCGCGGCTGTTTCATGACGGCTTTGTACAGGCGCCCGGCCGTGATCCCGCCGGAACTCGGGATTATCTCTCCTGGCGGCTTGTTTTCCAGCAGCCGGCGCACATTTTCCATGGCCTTCCGCGCCAGGTCTTCTTGCCCACGGCTGCGGTAAAGGTTGGCAAGTCCATAGTGACCCAGGATCGAATGTCTATCGATGTATACGACCTTTTTCATGGCATCGATTGCCTCGTCGAGCCGGGCCTGGTGTTGAAGCACGAGGGCGAGCGTGTAGTAGGCATCGAGCGCGAGGCGATCGGCTGCAATGGCCCGCCAGCACCACTGCTCGGCAGTGGGCAGATCTCCCAGATTAGCGTGCCCCTGCCCCAGCAAGGCGTACACGTCAGGCGCCAGTGACAACGCCACATCGCCGCGCGCGACGATCGCTTCCAGCACCTGACATGCCTGCTCCGAATGCCCATATTCGAGCATCTCGCGCGCCTGTTCAATCACCTCGCGTATCTCTCTCTCTGAGGCATGTGTGTGCGTCTCTGGGGCACGGTCAGAGATGGCACACCCCGACGGCCTGTCAGAGCGCCCGTTTGTGGTGTGTGCTTCAGCATGTTTCTCTGGCGCCCGAGCGCCCACTGCGAACCTGCAAGCGCCTCTCTGGCAAGTTCCTGGCGGCGTGCCTGGGGCGGTGGCGGGCCCGGGCGCTGGCAGTGTGGGTGGCAGCGGTGCTGTCTGTCGAATGACAGAGAAGGGGTCGTGCTGTACCCGACGATAGAGCACGGCGCCTGGAAAGTTGTGCGGCTCCAAGTGCGCATAACGGGCTGGCGACGGCTCCGCGTGGCCCACCACCAGCCAGGCATCCTGCCCCAACGCTGCGTGGAGCTTTTCTATCACCAGGCGCGTCGCCCTGTCGCTGAAATAGATCGTCACGTTGCGGCACAAGATCAGGTCCATGAATGCCGTGTTGGTGGTGAGCGATGGATAGTTCTCGTTTGCGAGGTTGAGCCGGCGAAAGGTGACCAACCGCCGCACCTCGGGCACAAGGGCCCAGCGCTGGCGCGTGGCGCTGGCAGGTGGCGGCTCGACCGATGGCCCGTTGACCGGTGCAAAAAAGCGGTCGCGCCATGCTTGAGCGCGCTCTTCACGGAAGGCCCAGTGACCGAACACACCCTCTCGCGCGCGTGCCAGCGACTCGGCATTGATGTCAGTGCCAAGCACCGTGATCGACCACTCGTCGATGTCAGGTAGCAGTAGGCACAGCATCATGGCGATCGAGTAGGGCTCTTCACCACTCGCGCACCCGGCGCTCCACACGCGCAGTGTGCGCACGCGACGCCGGCGCTCAATCAGCTCAGGTAGCACCGTGTGGTAAAGGGCGTCGAACTGGCCTGCATCGCGGAAAAAGTAGGTTTCGCCCACCGTCAGCGCGTTTACCAGCCGTTCCAGCTCCAGCCCTGGGGCACTGCCCGGCCTGGCTTCGGCCTCGACCAGGCGGTAGAAAGCGTCGAGGTCGCGGCATGTGGACGTGGCGAATGCTTGAAGCACGCCGCGCTCCAGCTCATCCTGCCTGTTTGCGGGGAAAAAGAGGCCAAAGTGGCGCTCGACGATCTCGCCAAAACGTTCGGCGTCGCGCGGGCTGAACAGGGGCGCTTGTACATCCCGGGTCGACTGGCTCATGGCACACCCACCCGGGCGCTTGGACCCTGCTCGTGGATCATCTCGATAGCATGCACCAATGCCTCTCGTTGATTGGGCGCAAAGAGTTGCTCCGCGTCGAGCAGCAACGCCAGCCTTCCCACTGGCGCGCCGGGCACACGCACAATCCCTGCAATCAGAGGGATCTGCCCCATCCCGTCGGGGAGAATGGCGCCTGGCAATGTGATGTCGGCCGCGCTCACGGCGACCACGTCGACGACCTCGTCGACGATCAGACTGACCGTCAGCCCGCACGCCCGCGCCACGATGAGCGGCGTGTCACGCTCCAGCGCGATGTGGGGCAGGCCGATGTGGCGGCACAGATCGACGACGGGCACCACCTGTCCACGGAGGTCGATCGCTCCAAGCACCGAGTCAACCAGGGCGCCGGCGTCTTGGGGCAGCGGTGTGATGGCCAGCATGGGCAGGATCTGGGCAACAGGCTCGACGGGTAGCGCAAAGGTATCGCTGCCCAGGCGAAAGATGACGATGTGACGAGAGGTGAGCGCGTCAAGGTCGGTGGTGGCGTCGGCTCGTCTGTCTGGATGACCTGCATGTTCCATCGTGCGCCCTGGCTCCTTGTGGTGAATGCGCGATCTCTACCTAGCTCGCCTCTACCCGCTCTGCCTCGCGGGGTATGCTGTGCAGGATACCCTCGACAGTGTGGACAAAAGCGTGCAAGCTGAAAGGTTTGGGCAGGTAGGTGGCCCCCAGGCGGCGGGCAACATCCTCAACGTCGGGCGAGCCGAACGCGGTGATCAGCATCAGCTTGGTGTGTGGACTGGTGTCGCGCACGAGGCGCATCAACTCGACGCCTCCCATCCCCGGCATGCGTAGATCGGTGATTAAAAGATCGAACGATTCGGATTGCAGCTTGGCCAGCGCCGTCTCGGCGACAGGGCTGATGTCAACCTGTGGCGTTCCGCGCATAGGTAGCTCGAGGGCACGGCACAGGGCCAATGCAATTCGTGGCTCATCTTCGACGATTAGGATTCTTTTCCCTTCCACTACATCCTCCCTCATGAAGCAAGGCGCACGAAAGATGACGAGCGATGCGACCGCCGCACTCGTCCATTATACCACGCCGCGCGTGCCTGAACATTGCAATATGCTTGCAATAGCATTGCGCTGCAAGGAACAGGAAGTAGCGCGTGCCTGCCGCTTGGCCAGGCCCTGCCACTTGCTGCTTGCAGTTTGCCCTTGACATTGTGGAGTGAGGGTGCTACAATCATAGTCAGATCATGTGAGGAGAAGAGCCGTCATGACGAAATTTATCGCCCTGCGTAGGGTGCCCCGCGCGGCGACCATGGGGCTGTCGGATTTGTCGATGGACGGCAAGCGGTTGGCCATTTTGAGAGAGGCACCGACGGTCGGGCAGTCGGAAGCGCTGGAACGGATCGGCCTGTCAAAGGTGGAGCCTGAGCAGCGCGCGCCGGAAGGGGGCGACCAGTACCAAAGCCTGGGTTATGCGGGTGCGTATGTGGTAGAGACGACCGACGAGGCAACCGCGCAGCGTGCCCAGGCGGTGCTCGAGCCGGAGTATCACATCATGCCCGACATTGAAATGGGTTTGCCGGTGGCCATGTCGGCCCGCCGCTACCAGCGCCGGCCGCGGCGCAAGCAGTATTGGCCCGACGAAAGCGGCGTGGCGCAGGCCCCTGGGCAGGGGGTGACGGGCAAGGGGGTACTCGTGGGTGTGCTCGACACGGGGTGTGATGCTGACCACCTGGAGTTGCGCCACAAAAAGATCGACTTTCGCTACATTCCTCTGCGCCCAACTCCAGAGGCGGTGCGCGCCGTGCGCGGCTTTGATACGAACGGCCACGGCACCCACGTGACCAGCATCATTGCCGGCAAGAACGTGGGCATTGCGCCAGGCGTGGACTTGATGGTGGCCTCAGTGATCGAGAGCGAAACAGTCAGAACAAGCCTGGAGCGGGTGGTGATTGCCCTCGACTGGATGCTCTCTCAGTTCCAGCGCGAGGAGTATGTCGACAGGCCCACGATTATTAACCTGTCACTTGGGTTCCGGCCCGAGTGGATCAGCGCTACACAGGTCCAGTCGGTGATGCAGGGGATGCAGCTCATCCTCGAAACGCTGGTAGTAGATTTTGATGTGCTTCCCATCGTCGCCATCGGGAACGACGGGGCTGGTATAGTGCGCGCCCCGGGTTACTTTCCGGAGGCATTATCAGTAGGGGCGGTAGGCGTCGACCTGCAGCCGGCCTGGTTCAGTGGCAGCGGTCTGTCGCCGCTCACCCAGCAGCCTGAGCCCGATATCGCCGGTTATGGCGTCGACGTGTTGGCCGCGTTGGAGCGCAACGCGGGCGGTCACAGTATCTATGCTGTCAAGAGCGGCACGAGCATGGCGGCTCCCTATGTAACCGGCATCGCGGCCCTGGTGGCACAGAAATATCCGGGCCTGCAGGGGCTGGCTCTGAAGCAGCACCTGCTCGATCACGCCCTTCCCCTGCCACAGGGTGGCAGCCGGGTGGGCGCTGGACTGGCGAGGGTGAGCTAAAGTGACAGGAAAATCAGGTGCGGGGGGCTTGCAGCCCTTGTACTCGTCCAATATCCCGCCCGGCATGATTACAGTCATGCTGACGCTGGAGCGGCCGTCACACGAAGAGTTGCGACGCTACAGCCGGCGTGAAAGGTACCGGGCTCTCAAGTCGAGTGCGGCAGGCATTCGCGACGAGCTGATGCGCTGGATCGACGAGCACGGCCTGGCCAGCGACGTGGCCCAGGTGGGCGAGCCGACGGCATTTAACACCCTGTTTGTCACCTCCACGCGCCACGCCGCCGAGCGCCTGGTGGAAGCCCCCGGCGTAGTCGGCGTCGCACCCACGGGCGATTTGCCTGTCGATCTGCGTTTCCTCCCTGAACTGCCCGCGCCCCAAGAAAAAAAAGACCATCATACGTAGGGGCGCAGCACTGCTGCGCCCCCTACGTCGCTGCGGCCCGGCGTGTCCTAATGCGTTTGGATGATACTGGGCACCATGGCGGCGACCTGTGCGCGCACTGCCGCCAGACGCTCTGCCAGCTCGGGGCGGCCGCGCTCGTTCAGGTCATCGCCCAGCATGTCCATGATCTCAAGTAGCTCGCGGTTCACCAGGCCGGGCGAGTCATCGAGCATTGCCTGGCGCTCTGCGGGATCCTCGACCTCGATCAGGCGATTGATAAAGCGGATCTCTGGCGGCTGGCTCTCCTGGATGAGCTGCAAGAGGATGTCGGCGATGTGCTGGAGTCTCTCCGCATCCTCCTCGCGCCCCGTTTGCCTGGTGGCGTCAATGTTGCGCGCCAGAACTGACAGAAAGAGATCGTCGATGCGCGGCAGGTTGTCGCGCACGGCCTGTTCGATGTCGTCGCTGTGCAGGATCTCTTCGATGACGGCGGCCGCCTCCTGGGTGGCGCGCCGCATCTCGGCGTCGATCTCGTCGGTGATCTGCAGGATCGTATTGCGTAGCGCGTGCAGCGTGTCGGCTCGCGCCACGTCACCCGCCTCCCTGGCACCCGAGATCTTGGCTGAGAGCTGCTGGAAAAAGGTGTAATCGATCGCCGGCCGGGCCAGGGCCACCATCGTCTCGATGCGTGCCTCCTTGCCCGCCAGGGCCGCATCGATCAGCTTGTCGAGCAGTCCCTCGCGCGTAATCTCGCTGCCCAGCTCGCGGATGGCTGCTTCTCTGTCGGCAACTTCGCGCCCTGCCTCGGTCAGCTCGATCAGTTGCTCGCGCAAGTCCAGCAGCTCCTCGGCTACTTGGTCCAACCCCTGTGCCTGCGCGAGCTGGACGTTGAGCCCCAACATCTGGAAAAACTCCATGTCGATCTTGGCGCTGTTTTCGCTCACAATCTGCGCACGTGCGTCCTCATCCGCCTCCTGCAGCAGTTGGCCGAGCAGGTCGGCACGATCGCGCTGTGCCTGCATCATCACGGGCGTAATTCCCTCAGCCTCGAGCACCGCCTCGACGAGGCTTTCCATCGACAGGAAGCGACGAGGCTGGAGCAGGTAGCCCTTGCGCATTTCGGGCGGCAACGACGACATGACCCGGCTGGTCAGGTCGCCGATGGTCCGCTCCTGCTCGAACTCGCTCAGTCCCAACTGCTGGGGCACAAAGGTGTATAGGATCTCTTTGTCTGGATCGTGATATACGAACGGCGTGCTCAATACCCCACCGTGCCCACACTGGGGACAGATGGCGACGTTGGCCTGCCCGGAGAGAAAAAGTGCCTTGGCCTGCGGGTCGCGCGCGGCGTCGACGATCGTCACGATCGGCGTGACAAACCGGGTCTGGCAGTTGGGACAGGTGATGGAAGCACTCTGGTATCGAGATGACGTGCTCACAGTTTCTCCTTTCAAATCGACTGCAATCTCGCGGCTGTATCGCGAGACCAGTGCCCCGTGGCCCGGGCCACAATCGCCCATGGATTGGTGACGAGTGCCGCATAGACCTCGTCGTCGTCGAGCCCGGCGCCGCGTGCCACGAGGCGGGCGAATGTTTGATCGATCAGGTTTGAGGGGCTGTGCCCATCGCTGTTGACGACCAGGTGCGCACCGGTCGCCCGCGCCACGCGCGCCACGTGCCCGTTCGTCAGGCTGTGACCCTGGCGTGCACTGAGCTCCAGGGCGACGCCATTCGCTGCCGCCATCGCGGCCTCTTCTTCCGTAATCAGGCCCGGGTGGGCCAGGATGTCGACGCCAGGGGCCTCGACCGCCGCGCGGTTGGTGCCGGGCGCGACGGGCTCGACCAGCGTCTCACCGTGCACGACGACAAGGCGCGCGCCGAGGCGCCTGGCGCGCCTCGCCAGCCGGCCAATGTCAGCCGGCGGCACGTGCGTCAGCTCGACTCCGGGGATGAAGGCCAGGTCAAAGGCGCGCGCGCCGCTCTCGGCAAACTCCAGGAGCTGGCGCAGGAGTGGCTCCATGTTCGAATCGTCGGCATGGTCGGTGATGGCGATGGCGCCCAAGCCACGCACCAGGGCATGCCGCAATTGTTCACTTGGGAGAAGCGCTCCGTCGCTCAAGAAGGAATGCGTGTGCAGATCCACGCGGGCGTTTTCGTCCATAGAGGCATAGTGTATTGCAGAAGGGGCAATCTGTCAAGTGCGTGACCTTGACGGGCAGGGCATGACTGGCTTGAATCACACTTGACACCCTGCCCCATTTGCTGTATAATGACTGTCAGTCAGTGACTGACCGGGAGTCGGTTTTCGGGCAGAGAGGAGAGGCGATTGAGTACTGCCGAGCGCCGGGCGCGGGAAAAGGTACAGCGCCGCCAGGAGATCCTCGACGCGGCACGCGAAGAGTTTTTTGAGCGTGGCTTTCACACTCCTACGGTCGACGACGTAGCAGCGCGAGCCCAGGTGAGCAAGGGCACCATCTATCTTTATTTTGCGAGCAAGGAAGAGATCCTTGCTCATTTGCTTATAGAGGGGCTGGAGCAGCTCGTCGACCGCCTGGAAGAGAGCTATGCCGCCCACACCTCGTCGTCCCCCGAGAAGGTGCTGCGCGCCCTGGCTGCTTCTTATCTCGATTTTGCCCAACAGAACCGCAGCTATTTCCGGCTGATCATGGCCTTTGACCGCGGCCGGTTCGAGGAGTCGATCTCGCGCGAGCTGTACCAGGAGGTGCTCGAGCAGAGCCTGCACGGCCTGGGCGTGTTGGCGCGCTCGATCGAGAATGGCGTGGGGCAGGGGGATTTTTGTGTCGACGACGCATGGCTGGCCGCCGGGTCGGCCTGGGCGGCGCTGAATGGGGTGATGGTCTTGATGGGGCACCCGCTGCGCCAGCGGATGATCGGCGCCGACCTGGAGACAATGTTCCGCTGCACCCTCGACCTGGTGGTAGCGGGCCTCAAGGACGGCAAGCAAGAGAGGTACACAGAAAGGGATGTAACACAAAGGAGGGAGAACGTATGAAAGAAGTGGTGATCGTTGGGGGCGTACGGACGCCGATCGGCAGCCACGGGGGGGCGTTTCGCTCTCTGCCAGCCCAGGAGCTGGCGGCTATCGTGTTTCGAGAGGTAATTGCCCGTGTCGGGCTCGATGCCAAAGAGATCGACGACGTGGCGCTGGGCTGCATTGGGCAGCAGAGTGACGCGCCGAACATTGGGCGCGTGGCAGCGCTGATGGCGGGGGTGCCGGTGAACGTGCCTGGCTTTACAGTGCAGCGCAACTGCGTGTCGGGCATGCAGTCGATCACCGGTTCCTACCAGGCGATCCAGGCGGGCGACGGCGAGGTCTTTTTGTGCGGCGGCACGGAGAGCATGAGCACGTCGCCCTACGTGGTGCGCGGCGCGCGCTGGGGACTCAAGCTGCGCCACGACACCTTTGTCGACACGCTGTGGGAGGGCCTGAAGGACCCGGTGTGTGACCAGATGATGGGCTACACGGCCGAGAACCTGGCCATGATGTATGGGCTGAGCCAGGAGGAGCAGGACAAGTTTGCCGTGAACAGCCACAAGAAGGCGTTCCGCGCCACGCGCATGGGCCGTTTCCGCGACGAGATCGTGCCGGTACGGGTCAGCAAAAAGGTGGCAGGCCAGGAGGTGGCGTACGAGGATATTATGCAGGACGAGTGCATCAACGCCACGCTGAGCGTGCAAAAGGCAGCGCTCTACCCGACGGTGTTCAAAAAGGGCGGCACTGTCACGCCAGCCAATGCGTGCCCGATCAGCGACGGGGCGGCGGCGGTGATCGTCATGACCGCTGAGAAGGCCAAGGCGCTGGGCCTGGAGCCGATGGGCTACATCCGCAGCTATGCCTATGCCGCGCTGCCGCCCGAGATCATGGGGCTGGGCCCGGCCTACGCGGTGCCAAAGGCGCTCAAAAAGGGTGGGCTGAAGCTGACGGACGTGGACCTGATCGAGCTGAACGAGGCGTTCGCGGCACAGAGCATGGCCGTGGGCATCGAGCTGGAGGATCAGGGCTGGGATTGGGAGCGCGTGAACGTGAATGGCGGCGCGATCGCGCTGGGCCATCCCGTGGGCTGCACCGGCACGCGCATCGTGGTGACGCTGCTCCACGAGATGCAAAAGCGCGACGTGCCCCTGGGTGTGGCTACGGCGTGCGTCGGCGGTGGCATGGGTGGCGCCATCGTGATCGAGCGGAAATAGGAGGAAAAAGATGGCCGACGTCACATTGTGGCAGGACAAAAAGCTGCGTGTCGAGTTTGAGCAGAAGGCGCGCGCGCGGTTCGAAGAGCTGCAGGGTGAGCTCGATGGGAAGGCGGTGGTGGTGGCGATCGAGCCGAACAGCGGCGACTATTTCCCGGGCGCCACGTTCGGCAAGGCAGACGCTGCGGCCTACCAAAAGTACCCGGACGGGTGGGTCTATTTCGTCCGTCTCGACAACCCATCCGCAGCCATCATGCTGCCCACGTGGTAGTCTAGATCTTTTGGTGGTGAGCCCAGGGCTGCTCAGCAGTCCTGGGCTCACCACCATCCCGAAAAGAAAGGAGGAACTATGTGGATCTTTAAGGTAGGCGTGGTCGGGGCGGGGGCCATGGGCGGGGGGATCGCCCAGGTGGTGACCTTTTCCGGCCTGCCGGTGGTGGTAAAAGACATTGACCAGGGCCAACTCGACCTGGCCCGTGAGCACGTGGAAAAGATCTACCAGTCGCGCGTGGACAAGGGCAAGATGACGGCGGGCCAGGTGCAGGAGAAGCTGGGCCTGATCGAGTATACGCTGAGCTATGACGAGTTGGCCGATGTCGACATCATCATCGAGGCGGTGCCCGAGGTGATGAAGGTCAAGCAGCAGGTGCTGCGCGAGCTGGGCGAGGTATGCGGGCCAGACACGATCCTGGCGTCGAACACGTCGGCGCTGTCGATCAGCGAGATGGCGAGCGCCACGAACCGGCCCGAAAAGGTGATCGGCATGCACTTTTTCAACCCGGCGCACGTCATGAAGCTGGTGGAGATCATCCCCGGCAAGGACACCGACCAGGATACGATCGACACGGTGGAGCAGTTCACGCAGGACCTGCGCAAGATCCCGGTGATCGTGCAAGAGTGCCCCGGCTTTCTCGTCAACCGCCTGTTGATGCCCTACCTGAACGAGGCGGTGTTGGCGTTGGAAGAGGGGGCGGCGACGGCACCCGAGATCGACGAAGCGCTGGGCAGCAGCGGCTTTGGCTGGCCGATGGGGCCGTTCGTGCTGATGGACATGCTCGGCATCGACGTGTGCGCGCATGTGGGCGAGTACCTGTCGTCAGAGTATGGCGACAGGATCAAGCCGGCCCACCTCTTCCAGGAGCTGGTCAAAGACAAGCGCCTGGGCGAAAAGGCGGGCGCCGGCTTTTACATCTATACCCGCGCCGACGCCGAGCCGCTGGCCGACATTGTCAAGCGCCTGCAAGAGTCGGGCGTGGTGGAGACGGGCACGGCATTCAGCGTCGACCGGCTGATCATGCCCTTCCTCAACGAGGCCGCGATGTGCGTCCAGGAGAACATTGCCAACGTCAACGACGTGGACATGGCGTGCATCGCCGGCATCGGCATGCAGGTGCGCAAGG
>JAFGIA010000341.1 GCA_016929795.1 Anaerolineae bacterium | reverse complement strand
GCGTGGATCGCAGCCAACCTGAGCGACCTCTCCGGCCTTCCGACCGCGTACGGCGACCCGGTGGCCTACGTGCGCGGCGATGGCATCAACGCCATCGTGTGCGTTGGCGCCGCAGCAACCGGCAGCCCGATCTACGAGCTGCGGCTCGACGACGGCGGCTGGCAGTGGGCCGACATCAAGGGCATCGCCGGCGCACCGACAGCCGTTTCGGGGCTCTCGGCCTACGTGCGCAGCGACGGCATCTCGACCGTCAACTATGCCGGCCTGGACGGGAACGTCCACGACCTCAGGCTCGAAGGCACGTGGATCTGGGCCAACCTGACGGACACCAGTGGCGCGCCGGGCACCATGTACACCCCTCGCGGCTACGCTCGCAGCGACGGCGTCAACGCGATCGTCTACGCCGGCAGCGGCGCCGCCGCCGGCCGCCTCTACGAGCTGTGGCTCGGCGATACGTGGCAATACTACGAGCTGACGTCGGTTCCCCATGCCGTGCTCGGCTATGCGGCCTTTGGCTACGTCCGCGCCGATGGCATCTCGGCCGTCGTCTATCTGGGTGAAGATTGGCACATCCACGAGATCCGGCTCGACGGCGCCTGGCGTGCGGCGGACCTGACCAACCTGTCAGGAGGGCCAGACGCGGGCACTTTTCCCTGGCCGTACAACCGCAGCGCCATTGTGCGTGTCCACCTGCCTATCGTGCTGCGGAGTTGGTGACCATCCCTCCCCCCCCTGCCCCCCCTCGAGGGGGGGGAGATCTGCGAGGAGGATTGCGGATGTGCGGCTCGGTGGATCGCGACGAGACCCTGATCTTTGTC
The DNA here is from genome assembly GCA_016929795.1 of Anaerolineae bacterium. The sequence continues at coordinate 7,365 of JAFGIA010000341.1, read as the reverse complement.
GTGCGGCTGTGGCGCGAGGCCGGCGCGGGCGGCGACCACCGCTGGCGTGGGCGGGTGGAGCACGTCGGCTCGCAGGAGGTGGGGTACGTGGAGGATGTGGTGGGCGTGGCCGGCTTTATCGAGCGCTGGACCAGATCCGATAGAACGGGGGCGCCTGCACAAGACAGAATCTGACGACCATGTTCAGCCGGCGTTCCGACCGCGAGCGGGTAACGAATTGGGACTTTTGACTCGGAGGGCGCGATGAGAAAGAACGTGCGTTGTTCACTGCTTTTCCTGGTGACCGCGAGCTTGGTGATCAGTCTGGCAGCCGCGGTCACCGGCCCGGCGAGCGCATCCTACACGCCGGTACGGGAAGCGCATACCGTGGTTGGATCCACCCGTGCCCAGGCTGGCCTGCCTCTGGGGGCGCGGCCCGGTTATCTGATCGTTGCGCCTGCAGCCCTGGTGGACGGCGGCGTTTTCGAGGAGTTTGCGGCGTTCAAGCGCGGCCTGGGCTTTGATGTGTACGTCCAGTCCATTGGATGGATCGACGACAACCTGGCGGGAGACGATCTGCCTGAAAAGCTGCGCAGCTATCTGCAGATCGCCTATGGGGCCAATACCTCTGGCCCAAGGCACGTCCGTTACGCCCTGCTGGTGGGAACGGATCAAGAGATCCCGTTTCGCATTATCTATCCGCGCGCGCCGGAGCAGAATGGCCAGGCCAGCACCGATTGGTACTATGCCGACCTGACCGGCGACTGGGACAGCAACGGCAATGGCAACTTTGGCGAAGGGATGCTGCTGGACGATCCAACCGACGAAGCGGACCTGCACTATGAAGTAGCGATCGGCAGGCTGCCCTTTTCCGCTCGGGAGAACGTGCGGCGCGCGTTGGGTACGATGATGGCCTTTGAGCGCGACGGCGGCGCCTGGAAGATGAACACTATCCAGGCGGGCGCGTTTATGCAGTTCACCGGTCTGACCTGGCAGGCCGGTGCCTACCATCCCCACGGGGCCGCATTCGGAGAAGGTCTGATCGGCGAAGACACAGATACGGCGGCGCTGATGGAAGCGATCTGGGATGAGGCACTCCAACCAGCGGGTATGAACCAGACGCGCCTGTTCGAGACCGCCTTGAATGCCAACAATGTGCCGCAGTCTTCTTTCACAGCGGAATTCCCGCTCAGCCGCGACAACCTCGTGGCTGCCTGGAACGCGGAGCGGCATGGGTTGGTTAACCTGGCTGGGCACGGTAATGAATGGGCGGTCTATCAGTATCCCTGGGATCATGATTATTACGACGACGACCTCCCCACGCAGCCTACCGAGCCGATGGATACGGGCGATGGGCAGGTCATCTCGCGTAACGAGCTGATTGGAGGGAGCTACCTGGCGGCCGGCGACGCGCGCTTGCTCGACCCTGCGCTGGGGATCGCCCCGCCGTACGAGCCGGCTCCGGTGGTGACAGTGGAGGGGTGCGGCACAGCGAATACCGAAAGCGGAGAGGGGTTGGGCGTCACACTGGTAGCCCAGGGCAAGGCCGCGGCCTTTTACGGCGCCACCGGTAGCACGGGCTTCCAGCCAGGCTGGACCGGCAACACCGGCACCGGGGTGGGGCAAGACATCGTGCTCCGCTTCGACCAACTCCTGGTCGGCCCGTTCCCTCGCCTGGGAGACGCCACCTACCAGACGGCGATGCAGCTCTTTGACGAGGCTCCTGGAGAGCCGCGCGGGCGGGCACTGGTAAAGCACGTATTGTTCGGCGACCCGGCCATGAGCTACTGGGGAGCGGGCGCCGAATTCGACAGTCCGTGGCCCATGTTCCGCCACGACATCCGCAACAGCGGCTTGACGACCTATTCCGGCCCGACGCTGGGTGCCGTGCGCTGGACGTTCCCCCTCAACCCGGCCCCCTTTACCAACGGCGTGCCGTCGCCCATCGTGGGCACCGATGGGACGATCTATGCGGGCAACGCCTTGGGTTTGCTATATGCCGTCAATCCGGATGGCAGTGAAAGGTGGCGCTTTCAGGCCGGTGGGGCGATCAATGCCGGCCCGATCCTGACCACCGATGGCACACTCTACTTCCGTGCGGAGGATGGCTACCTCTACGCGGTCGACCGGTCAGGAGATCTACGCTGGCGCGCTCCAATGGAGCTATTCCCGGGAACCGCCGGCCCCACGCCCGGCCAGTCACCGTTTAGCAACTCGCCGCGCGTGACCTCCGATGGCACGGTGCTGGCTCTGGCAACCATCGACATGAATGGTGGTTTCTCGATCTATAACGGTTATCGACCCACGGGAGAGCGCATCTGGGCAGAACAAGCCGCCGCCTTTGGCTCAGCCGGCACCCCGGCGATCGCCGAGGATGGAGAGATCTATTTCACCTACTGGAATGGGACCCTGAACACCGGTTTTGATCTCGGCGCTCCTTCCCTGGGCTCGCCTTCCATTGGTCCGAACGATTCGATCATGGTGGGCACCATCAATGGGCGGTTGCTTTCCATCAGCCCGGCAATGGCTGAAAACTGGCATTACGATGTGGCAGGCACCATCAATGACATCAACTCCTCGCCGGCGGTGGGGGAGGATAGCAGCGTTTACTTTGGCGTGACGGATAACCACGTCTATGCCCTCAACTCGGACGGCACCCTGCGCTGGACGTACGACACCGGCGGCCCGGTGGATTCCTCTCCGGCGCTGGATGACGAGGCAGTCTACGTGGTGGGGGGGCCGGACGGCCACGCCAGGCTGTATGCCCTGGACCGCAGCGATGGCAGCGTGCGCTGGTCGGTGACCATTGGGGGCCGATCGGTGTTGGCATCCTCTCCGGCCATCGGGTACGGCAACATGGTCTATGTGGTGTCGCAGGATGGCAACCTGTTTGCCATCGGCCCCGCCGGCCCGCTGCCTCCGAGCGACGCGCTGGCGCAGGCGGTCTCGCCGTTCGAGATCGACCTCTCGTGGCGCGATAACAGCGGCGACGAGGCCGGGTTCCGGCTGGAGCGCCGCGAGGGCTGGTCAGGACCCTATCAGATCATCGCCACATTGGTACCCGACGAGACCTTTTACGCCGACAAGAGCGTGCTCGCCAACCGGACCTATTTCTACCGGGTGCTGGCCCTCGGCTCGGCCTATTCGGGCTATGCCAACGTGTGCCACGCTCATACACCGCCACCTGCTCCCGCCACGCCGGCAAGCTTGACCGCCACCGGCGAGTCGTCTTATGAGATTCGTCTGCAGTGGGACCCGCTCGACAGCGGCGCGCTTGGCGCCGAGATCTGGCGCTCGTCCACAGCCGCCGGTCCCTTCACCCGCGTGGGGCTGGTCGCCGGCGACGCCACCCGGTTCGTGGATGTCAACCCGGCAGCGGCGAGCGGCAGGCCGATCGAAGACGGGCATCCACAGCCGCAGCAGACCTACTTTTACAGGATGCAAGCGTTCAACGAGAGCGGGAATTCGCCCTTCTCCACACCGGTCAGTGGCCAGACGCTGGGCCTGAACCTGGCCCCACCATCGTTTTTCCAGGCAGCGGTACACGACTTTACCTGGGTAGTTCTTGCCTGGGGGGTAGGTCCGAGCGACGTGGGTGGCTACATTGTCGAGCGCTCCTCGAGCGATCAGGTTGACTATGAAGTGCTCGCCACCCTGTCCGCTACGACCACTTCTTATAAAGATCGAGCGCTCGATGCCGGTTACCACACCTACCGCCTCCGGGCATTCAACGCCACCGACAACTCGCCGTTCATCAACTCGAATACCGTGTACATTCCCGAGGTGGTGCACAGGGTGTATCTACCAATCGTGAGGAGATAGGGCGCACCGGCCAAGATCTCCGATAGAGATGAACAGAATCCCGGGAGCAATCAAGATCATGAGGGGGAGCCTGTTCATTCACGAGGAGGCGAAAATGAACGTCAAACAAGTCGTGTTCACACTTCTGCTGGCCGGCGTGATGCTGCTGGCTGTGTGCCTGGGTCCCGGACTGTCCAACGGTGCCCGCGCGCTGCCGGCACCGGGCGCCGAGCACGCGGGGACCACCATTCCCTACGCCGGCCGGCTGAGCGACACAGCGGGCAAGCCGGTGGCGGATGGAACCTACGATCTCTCGTTCAGCCTGTATGGCGCCGTGTCAGGCGGACAGCCGCTCTGGTCGGAGATACAGCAGGGAGTCATGGTATCGAGGGGCGAGTTCGTGACCTCTCTGGGCAATGTCGAGCCTATCCCGGCGGCAGTCGTGGGCGTCCAGGTCCTGTGGCTGGCGGTAGGGGTGCGCGGGCCGGGCGAGGCCGATTTCACGGTGTTGACCCCACGCCTACAGGTGAGCGTGGCTGCGCCGGCCGTCGACGCTGCCTGCCCGCACGACCACTTTGGCGAGTGGTGGACCGGGAGCAGTGCCGGCGATGGCCTCTGGATCTATAACAGCGGCAGCGGTGACGGTCTGCAAGTCGACTCGGAGGGCAACAACGGCGTGCTGGTCTATCACTCGGCCGGCGTTGGCATGCAGGTGTACGAGGCGGGCAACGACGGTGTTTACGTGGGCTCGGCCGGCGACGACGGCATGTATGTGAACGAGGCCGGCATCCCCAGCCTGACCAGCCCTTCAGTATACGCGAATGGCTTCGAAGTAGCCGGCGCTCAAGGCAGCGGGCTGTGGGTCGGCCATGCGGGCCTGGACGGCGTGACGGTGCACTCGGCCGATTGGTATGGCGTGTTCGTGGAGCAGGCGGACTCGGACGGCGTGCGCGTGCTGGCGGCAGGCGGCAACGGCGTGCTTGGCATCTCGGTCAGCGGCGAGGACTATGGGGGTCTTTTTCGCAGCGATGTGGCCGGGGGGGGCGGCGTGTATGCCGCCGGGGGCGACAACACCGCCCCCGACCTAGTGCTCGGGGTATATGGCAGCGGCGACGATGGGCGAATCTATTCCGAACCGGGGTTGACCAGCAGCGACATCCTGCTGTTCAGCAACGACGAGGCCCACGTACACCTCGACGAGGATAACAACTCGAGCAGCGCGTTTGTGATCTATAACGGAGACAACACGGCCGTCTGGACAGTGGATGAGGCTGGCGCGGTCACGTTCGGCACCGAGGCCGGCGACTATGGCCCTCGCGCCACGTACGCCGTCCGGGCCACGGGTGACTGGATCGAGGATTTCGGCACGGCGGAGCTGGTGGACGGCGAGGCAAGGGTGACGATCGAGGCGGTCTTTGCCCGGATGGTGAACCTGGCCGAGTACCAGGTGTTCGTTACGCCGCTGGGTGACTGCCCGCTGTACGTCGCCGAAAAGACGCCGGCTTGGTTCACGGTCAGGGTGATGGGCGGGCAGAGATGCAACATCGGCTTTGACTGGCGCCTCGTGGCCAGGCGGCTGGGCAACGAGGCGGCACGACTGGAACCGGCGAGCGCGAGCGGTGAGACCGATGACGATTAGGAGGCAAATGATGAGAGGCACCTCAACCAGCAGGCGGCGGTTCATCGTTGTAGCCGCCGTGGTCATCGTGTTGCTGCTGAGCACGGTGGCCTCGGCCCAGCCGGGAGGCAGCTACACCGTGGAGGAAGGGACTATCGCAGGCGGCAGTTATCGTTTGAACAGCGTTGGCCCCCAAGCCGGCGAACCGATGAGTGGCGGAGGGTATCAACTGCTGAGTTCGGTCAGGTCACCGGCGCTCCGGGGCAGCGGCTGCTGCTGCACCTATCTGCCGTGCGTTCTACGCGGTTGGTAACCTTCACAGGGAAGGATAGAGATTCAAAAGAGACGCCATGCCCTACAGGGCGCCACGAGGAATGAAAACGCCGGCGATGCGTGTGGCGCAAGCCTCCCGGCTTGCGCAGGCCATGCACAACCCGGAGGGTTTTGTTACGCGTCTCGGCGGTCGCCGCGGTTATTTTCGAGGGGGGACAGATGATGAACTACAAGCGAATTCTGGCACTATTGGTCACAATGGCGATCCTGCTGCTGGGCGCCAGCCAGGTGACAGGCCAGCAAGACACGCCGGCAAGCACGCAAGGCACCTACGGCTCGGCATTCACCTACCAGGGCCAGCTCCGCGACGCCAACGGCCCGGTCAACGGCATCTGCGACCTGCGCTTCAGGCTCTTTGACGCCGCCGGCGGCAGCACCCAGGTGGGCAGCACCGTCACCCACGAGGGCGTCGAGCTGGTAGACGGCCTCTTTACCGCCCGGCTCGACTTTGGCACCGTCCACGACGGCAGCGCCCGCTGGCTCGAAGTCGCCGTGCGCTGCCCGGCGGGGAACGGCGTGTACGTCCCCCTCGCGCCGCGCCAGGAGCTGACCGGCGCCCCGGCGGCCCTCTCCCTGGCGCTGCCCTTCCTGGCTGAAGCAGACCTCGGCGAGCCGCTGCTCTGGATCGAGAACAACGGCGTGGGGGAAGCGGCAGGATTCGAAAGCGTCGGCGGGATTGCGCTGTGGGTTGAAGCGCCGGCCGGCGAAGGGGTGCACGTCGCCACGGCGGGACAGGACGGGGTGCGCGTGGTCGCTGCCGGTGGGCGCGGCGTGGCAGTCGAAACGGCGAGTGGCGATGGCCTGTCTGTCAACTCGGCGGGCAGCAACGGTGTTTTCGTGAACTCGGCGGGATTCAGCGGCCTGGCCGTGGATTCCGCAGGCAGCGACGGCCTCTTTGTGGGCGTGGCGGGCGACCATGGCGTGTATGTCGGCTCGGTGGGCAGCCCCAGCACCACCGTGCCTGGGAGCCAGAACAACGGCTTCGAGGTCGCCGGTGCCCAAGGAAATGGGTTGCACGTCGGCCGGGCGGACGTGATTGGCGTGTACGTGGGCTCGGCGGGCGGCACCGGCGTGCACGTGGACTCGGCGGGCACCAACGGTGTGATCGTGGGCTCGGCGGGCATAACTGGCGTGAGGGTGGGCTCGGCGGGCGGCTACGGCATGTACGTGAACTCGGCGGGCGACGACGGCGTGAACGTGAACTCGGCGGGCAACCCTAGCACGACCGTGTATAGTGATCAGAACAACGGCTTCGAGATAGCCGGCGCCCAGGGCCACGGTCTGTACGTCGGCCGGGCGGACGACACCGGGGTGTTCGTCCACTCTGCGGCTGGAACGGTCTGGTCGTCGAAGCGGCCGGCGGCGACGGCGTGCGCGCCACCAACACAGTCTACAACGCCCTCTACGGCGATACGGCCAATGCCCTGGGCGAGTGGGGCCTCTACACCCCCGACAAGGCCCACGCCCAGAACGTAACCCTGCAAACCCTGACCCTCATCGCCCAGGTGAGCGGCTCCGATGCCCTTTCCCCGGGGGACATCGTCGCAGCGGCCGGCGTCGCCGGCCCACTGCCAGGCAACGGCGCCCCCCTGCCCCTGGTCTGGTTGGCCGGGCCAGAGGCAAGCGGTGTCGTC
>JAFGIA010000340.1 GCA_016929795.1 Anaerolineae bacterium | reverse complement strand
CCTCGCCCTTTAGCTCGTAGAGCATCAGCCCCACCAGCTCGCCGCCAGCGTGGGCCAACGCGGTCCACCGATGGTTCAGTGTTTGCACGCGGGTCTTGTCGCTGTGGACAAAGGTGCCCAGGCCGTGTGTGCGCTGTTTCAAGTGCTCCACATAGTCGCGATACAGGTCATAGGTGTCGCCGATGAGCTGCCGCTCGACCTTTCCGCCCAGGTCCTGGCGTAAGAGCGGCTCCAGCCCCGCCGGCTTGAGCCGGGCGATGCGCGGCAGGGGAAAGGTGACATAACCCAACCGCTCGTAGAACGACTCGCGGAAGGGATACAGGCACGTCAGGGGTAGCCGTGCTTCGTGGTTGGTCGCCAGCAGGCTGGCCATCAGGCGCCGGCTGTAGCCCTTGCGCCGGGCCTCCGGGCGGGTGGCGACGCCCCACACGCCGCTGGCGTCATAGATGGCACCCCGAACATTCTGCGTCATGACCGTCCCGGCGATGGTGGCCACGGCCTGGTCGCCCTCAAAGGCGGCCAGGTAGGTGACACCCTCCCGGCCGCGGATCGCTTCCTGGAACTCGGCCTCGTGGGGCAGCGGCGGCGAGGCGTGGAAGGCGTATTCGGTGATCGGGAACATGACCTCGGCCATTTCGGCGGCGGACAGGCGGCGAACGTCGATGGTCGGTTCAGCCATAGTCGATCTTTTCTCCCCTTCGAATCTGGTCAACCTGTGAGTCCCAACGAGACGACCACCAGGACGAGACTGCACAACAGAGCTAGCCACGCGTTGCGCAGCGACGGCGTAGCTGCGTGCGTCGCGGTTTCCGGCACCCGACCGTCGAATCCTCGATCGGCCAGCCAGAGGTGGAAGGGGTAAACCAGGAGCGCGCCGGCAGGCACCGCCAGGTTCAGAATGCCCCACCACAGAGGATGGGCCAGGTCGTTTTGCCCTCCCAGCCAATGGTCTACGCCCAGATAGAGCACCGGAACGAGGCCGGCGATGACCAGGCAGGTTGAGATGATCTCGGTCAGCAGTGCCCGCCCGGCAGCGCGTACATATCCAATCCTCATGCGCGCAGCCATCAGCGGCGCCCGGAACACCAGCCAGCCGACGACGAGCGGCGCCAACAGCACGAGCGGGCGGATGCTGCGGTCCGGCAGGAACACGTAACAAAAGACGATCGGCAGCAGCAGCCCGGCACTGGTGCCGATCACGCTATACATCGTCGCCCCGAGGACACGCCGCCAGGATGATCCTTCCGCCTGTTCGTACTCAAGCCAGTAGGTCAACAACCCCACCGGTCCAAAGACGGTGATCGCCGAATCCCAGACCAGGCGCATGCCTTGATGGGCCGGCTGGTGGGCCCTGAACCACCGATAGCCGAGGCAGAGTGGGAACAGGATCAGCAGGCCGAGCAGCCAGACGAGGTACATCGGCGCGATGCTCGTGCCCTCAGGCGCCAGCAAGTGGCCGAGCATGGCATACAGGAAGAGGTGCTGCACGTAAAAGAAGAGCGGCGCCTGCCCCAGGACGACCAGCGGTTGAAGGACGCGCTGCACTCTCTCCCCGGCGCGAGACAAGAGCCATAGCAAGCTGAGGTTCACACCCGTGGTCATCAACGTAAAGGCGACGCTCGGCGGATACTTGACCAGGTTGAGGAGATCGATCCAGCCATCACCCATCCGCGGGCGGATGTTGCCAAAGCCGTCCAGGCAGCGCACGACCACAAAGCCGGCGAGGCAGGCCAGGCCGATCTTCCACGCCCGGCCAAACGCTTTTCGAGGATCGTCGGCCAGCCAGTGACCAAACACCATGCCCAGCGTGGCGAGCCCGAGCCAGGGGAGCGTTTGGTAGTTTGACCACAGGAATACATCACCTGTGGGACGGATGATCCCGCCAGGTACCAGCAGCACGAGTTTGGGCGCGCTCATTGCGCCCCACAACCCCGCGTCGGGGACGAGTAGCTCGGTGCCCACCAGTAGGGCGAGTGTCAGCCCGAGTAGATGGACGGGCTTGAGCCACAGCAGCAGGCTACCGGCGATCATGCTGCCGCCGAGCGCAAAGAGGACGCCGAGGTAGATCTGGATGCCCCAACCCCCGGGCGACAGGTTCCACGCCTGATTGACAACCAGGAACTGCAGGGCGATCAGCATGCCTCCCCGGATCAGAAATTGGCGGATGATCTGCCACCTGGCCCAGCCGCGCTGCTCGCGCGTGCGAGCGAACATTACCATCCCCAGGCCCATCAAGAGAAAAAAGCCCGGCGCACAAAAGTGGGTCACAAAGCGGGTCAGGAAGACGAGAGGATCGTCGTAGGCCGGAAACACGCCTCCCCAGTACTCGCCGGAGGAATGCCCCTGGGCAACAAAGTGGTTCGCGTGGTCCAGGGCCATGAAGATGATGATCAGGCCCCGCAGCGCATCGGGGGCAAAGGCCCGTGCTGCTCTGGTGGCCTTTTTTTGCCTCTGCTCGATGCAGGCTGTCCATTGTACTGATGCGCACATAGCGTCTCAGATCTCTGTCGCTCAGAATCCAATGGCTACTACGCCGTACACGTCCGCTGCTGTGTGGAACACGACCGAGCCCCACAGTGTGTCGGTCTTGTGCATGAGCAGCGCCCAGGCCAGGCCCAGCGTGCAGGTAATAACCCCAAAGGCCAGGGTGCCCCACAGGTCGATGTAGGTGGCGAACAGGTGCGAGGTGCCAAAGGCCAGTGTGGTCAGCAAGAGCGCGCCCCCGGCCCCGAGGACCGGCTCCAGCCGCCGCAGGAAGAGGCCCCGGAACCAGATCTCTTCCATGAACGCGTTGATCAGGGCGAACGTGAACCACCAGGGCAGGTTGGCAAAGAGGGTCGTCATGTCGCCCCCCTTGCTGGCGGCGACCGCAATCGCCGTGGCCACAAAGTTGAACAGGGCCAGCAGGCCGATGCCCAGGCTCCACCCCAGCTTCCCCCTGCGGATAAACACCGAGCCCAGGCCCTCGTGTGCCAGCCACAGCAGAACAAAGATGGGCGCCAGCTTGAGCACCACGTCGACCGCCTTGCCCCACATCTGCCCCTGCGGGGTGGTCACCGTCGTGCCTACCAGCCCCAGCACCCAGCGCTGCGCCGGCGCGGCCAGGTACCAGGTGCTGACGTTCGCCAGCGAGGCGGCGAGAAAGGCAAAGGCGACCGGCCAGTAGGCCCGCCCGCCCGCGCTGCGTCGCAGCGCGAGCATCGCCACCAGGAAGAGGGCCGACACGCCGGCCTTGAACGCGCCGCTGCTGTTGGTCCAGAACCGGACGTGATAATCGACGCCAAACACAAACACGAGCAGGCCACAGATCAGGAGTAGGGTGAAGAGCCCGGCTCGTTGTGCCGCCGCCTTCCAGGCGGCCCCCGCGTGTGCCGTTTGAGGTAACAGTGTGACTGCGTTCATCGTTCTCTTTCCCCCTCCAGGCAGGCGGTCTCGCCGCCGTCAAAACCCATTATAACGCACCAATCCCCCGGTTGCATCGGCCAACTGGGGGATTGGGGATTGGCGAGGTGGGCAATTATAGCTTTCAGAGGACCATCTCCTTGTGGTAGAAGGTGTGGCGCTGGATCTCGCGGTAGCCCATGCTTTCATAGAGCCTCAGGGCGCCGCTCGGGTTCTGCGTGTCCACGCCCAGCGCCGTCTCCTCCATGCCCAGGTCGCGGAACATGCGGATGCTCTGTGCCAGCAGGGAACGGGCCAGGCCGCGCCGCCGCCACGGTCGCCGCACAAAGATGTCCTGGGTGTAGCCGCGCCGCCGCCGGTACTGCTCGTTTTGCTCCCGATCGAGGCGGTTCAGCACCATGCCGGCGACCTGATCCTCCTGCCAGGCCACCTTCCAGAGCGCCGGCACAAAGAGCCGGCCGCGGGTCCAGCGTTCGTAGTCCTGTTCCGTGGGCTCGACGTAACCCCAATGGTCGCGCCGCGCTTCCCACATCTCGTCCCAGACCGCGCGGATCTGATCCGGGTCGACAGGCCGCACCTCCAGGCCAGGTGGTAGCGGTGCCTCGGGCAGAGGTAGGCCGATGGGGCGGGTCATCATGATCATGTGGCGCACCGGCTCGTACCCCGCCGACGCCAACAGGGCGTGCGCTCCATCCTGAGCGCCTTCGGCCCAGGCGCGGAAGCGCTTGTGAATGCCGGCCGGATGGGCCCGGGCGACCTCGCGCAGGCGAGCCTCGTCGTAGCGCAGCATGGCGGTGCCAAGACCCCGGCGTCGCCAATCGGGATGCACAAAGCCCAGGGAGACGTAGAGACGCTCGACCCGGCGGTCCTCGGATTCTCCCGCACTCTCCTCGACCCACCACACGCGGCTGAAGGCGATGGCTTGCCCGTCGATCTCGGCAAAGAGCATGTCGCGCTCGGGGTCGCAGTTCTTCAGGTGGGCAAAGACCCAGGCGACTTCTTCTACGGTGTTGACATAGTCGAGGCGATCCGCGTCGTTGCAGGCGTCGAGAATGCGGACCATGCCGGGGTAATCGGCCTCACCGCGGACGCGGCGAAAGGCCAACCCCGGAATGGCCGGCGCGCCGGGCACAGATATGGTAGCCTGGTCGATCATCTCATCCGGACCCGCCATTCTCTCGGGCCAGCACCTTGCGCATGTGCTGCATCGGG
>JAFGIA010000339.1 GCA_016929795.1 Anaerolineae bacterium | reverse complement strand
CGCCAGAAAGAGCCCACGATGGGATTTGAACCCATGACCTCGCCCTTACCAAGGGAGTGCTCTGCCGACTGAGCTACGTGGGCGTTCGTCTCGACAGCCGATCCAATTTTGGAGCCACCCGTCGGATTCGAACCGACGACCCAGCGCTTACAAGGCGCTTGCTCTGCCTGCTGAGCTAGGGTGGCTAGCTTTGGCCCCCACCCGGACCCAGCAACCCGTGCCCGGGTCATTTGGCCGCTAAGTATACTGACATTCCAGTCAGTTGTCAAATTACATCTATCGATTTACGATTGAGTCGTGTTCACAGTTCCAGCATAGCCCCAATCGTAAATCTAAAATCCAAATCGTCTGGCGGAGGGGGAGGGATTCGAACCCTCGGAGCCTTTCGGCTCACGCGTTTTCGAGACGCGCGCATTAGGCCAGACTATGCTACCCCTCCTGGCAAAACGCGATTATAGCATAGTGTGCAACTGAAAGCAAACCGGGAGGGCGCTCTGACGACCTCTGACACGGATGAGAAAGCGCGTCGAGAGGAGCGGGTCTATCAACCGATACCTCTGATAAAGAGAAAGAGCATCCCCCCCAGGTAGACGAGCATGATCAACAGGGCATCGGCCTCGACAAAGATGAGGCGGCGCTCGACGCGGGCAATGTTGCCGATGAGGGCGAGATTGGTGAGGAGCAGGCCAAGCATGCCTACCAGTGCAAATGCCGGGTCGATGGCGCCCAGAAAGCGCCCGGGGGTGTAGAACGCATCGGCGACCCCGAGCGCGAACATGTTGAACACGTTGCTGCCAAAGAGGTTGCCCACCGCCATGTCGTACGCACCCAACCGGCAAGCAGCCACCACCGCCACCGTCTCGGGCAGTGAGGTAACCATTGCCAGAAGAGTGGTTCCGATAAAGCCGGCCCCCAGCCCCGTGATCTCGGCGATCTCACTGCTGGAGCGGACCAGATATGGCGTCACAAAGACGAGTACGCCGGTAGCAACAAGAAAGCCAAGGACCGCACGCCACAAGGGCATGACGGCCTCCACCGGCGCAGCCTCTACCGTGGTGCTTGATGCCTGTCCATTCTGCTGAATGAGGCGAATGCCAGCTATGTAAACGAGGATCAACGTCAGGCTGTCAAAACCCATCCAGCCGATCTTCAGATCGATATCCCCCAGGATAAAAAAGATCGACAGGCCAATCATAGCACTGCCCAGGGCCGCCGTCAGCGCATGGGTCATGGCCACGCGGCGCAGGATGCGCGCATTTTGGTAGAGCAAGTCGAGTACGGCCAGCAGGAACATGTTGAACATATTCGAGCCAAACATGTTGCCTGCTGCCAGGCCAGGGGCATCCAATTGAAAAGAGTTGATCATGGTCAACATTTCCGGCAGCGACGTGGCACCCGCGAGCAGTAGAACGCCGATGAACATGCCTCCCAGGCGTGTACGCACGGCGATGACGTCGCCGTATTGCGCCATTTTGACGGCTGAGACGACAAGGATAATACTACTGGCAAGAAAGCGGATCCACACCATGTATGTCAGCTCCCGGACTCGTTGCTCATGTCCGCAGGGTTTTCCCGATCGGTGCTGCGAATGCCATCTGTTTCATCTTGCATTCGATCAAAGGGTTGTTTCGGCAATCCCCACGCTGCTGCAACGGGCAGCGCAAAGAGCACGCCTGTGTTCGGCTTGCTCAGATCGCCCACGACCTTTTCAGTTGTGGCCACCAGGCGCTCGACAATTTCCATATCGGGGACGACGGCAAAGAGAGTATAGTGACCTACCTGATCTGTGCGCAACAGCCGGCTGAAGCCGAGCATAAAGGGCACATCTTGCCGGCTGGTGCGCGAGCGCACGCGGTGCACACCGGTGCTCTCGAGGATGGTGATCCCACGCACACCTACCTCGGTCCATGCTGCCAGGACCTCGTTAAGCAATGCCGGATTGTCTAGAACAAGCCATAGTTGTAGCATAGATCGCTCCTATCAGTAGGGTTCCTGCACCTGGTGTGTAATGGCCGAGATCTTTTCATGGGCGGGAAGCTGTGGCTGGCACCAGGTAGCGATCGGGAATCCACCCAATCCTCCCGCGAGTATCCTGCACCTGCAACCAGCGATAGCCGTCGGCCTCAACCAAATCGCCCAGCAGGATTACTCGCGTGCCATCGCGCAGTGCGCCGATCTTGGCGCTGCGCAGGCCAGGTTCTGTAAACATCCACACCCCTTGTCCGTCTGTGCGCCCCACGTGCATGACCACGGGGGTGGGCGTAGGGGTAGGGGTGGGTGTATCTGTGGCTGTGGATGTCGGTGTAGGGGTGGGTGTATCTGTGGCTGTGGACGTCGGTGTAGGGGTGGCAGTGAACGTCGAGGTGGGGGAAGGGGTGGGAGTGAAGGTGGGGGTGGCCGTCGGCGTCGCGGTTGCGCTGGGTGTCGGGGTGAAGGTCGCATTCGGCTCTGGCGTCGGCGTGGGTGTGGGCGGCATAAAGGGATCGAGGCGGGTGGTAGGGATGACGGTCAGCAACAGGGCCACTGTTCGCTGCAAGTGATTGGCGACCCGCTCCTGGAGTGCGACTACCTCTGTGTGGTTGAGCGTGCGCCGTGAGCGCACGGTCACGTCGAGCTGGAGCGTGCCATCGGCCAGTATCTCCATTTCCCAGTCGCCTTCCCAATCCACGCGGTCCATCATGGCGATCTCGGCGCCCAGTGCGTTACGCACCTCTTGCCTAAGCGCCGATTCGCGGATGGAGCGCGCCGTAAAGGTGGCAAGCAGGGCTGTGAGGAGGCCGAGCATCAGGATGGTGCCCATGATCCCGCCGCGAAAGACCCGTGCCCTCGATGCCTGGCCTGGCAGCGGGCGGAATCCGAGCCATAAAAAGACGAGGCCGCCGGCAGCGACGATGCTCACCAGGTTGGTCAAAAAGAGAAGAAGCGCGCCGCCGGCCACATCACTTTGACCCCGCGAGATGCCAATGCCGACAACGGCCAATGGAGGGACGAGGGCAGCGGCGATGGCGACACCAGGCAGGGATGCAGATACCCCTTTGCGCGAGAGGGCATACGCCCCGGCGGCACCCGATGCGAGCGCGACACCCAGATCGAGCAGGCCAGGCTCTGTGCGGCTCAGCACTTCACCGGGCAGTGCTTGGGCGGGCATGACGAGGGTCAGGACGGCGCCCACGGATATGCCGAGCAGCATGCCGCGCAGCGTCGCAGAGGCCGCGCGACGCAGCAGACGCAGATCGCCACGTACGACGCCGAGGCTCAAGCCGAAAATGGCCGACATGAGGGGGGCAACGAGCATCGCCCCGATAATGACCGCTGCGCTGTTCTGCAAGAGGCCAAAGGATGCGATGGCAGCCGATAGGCCGATCATGACGTAAAAGTCGATGCTCGGCTGGGCGCCGTCCCGAATCGCCTTGTAGACCTGGATCTGTTCGTGCAAGTCGAGGGTGGGCAGCATCTCGAATACGCGCCAGCCGGTTCGCCGCAACAGGCTGCCTACTCGCGCGCCAGGCGTGGCTCTGCGCACGACGACTGAGGGGGCTGGACTGCGGGTGGCGACGGTCTGTGGGATGTTACCAAATAGGACGCGGTCCAGGTAGCTCTCCTGGCTGGAGCCGATCATCACCAAGTCGTATCCACGCGCTGCTTCTGTCAGGATGCCCTGGATGATCGAGTCAGCCTGTACGACCTTGCCCTGCACGCGTGGCTCGTCGGCCCAGGGATGGAGGATCTCTTTGAGGCGTTCCTGGCCCAGCGACAGGGCCACCTGCCCCTGTGCCGAGCGTGCAATGTTTAAAACCGTGACTTGTACATCAGGCGAGAGGTCGAGGGCAAGGTCAATAGCGAGGCCGGCATTGGGCCCGCCGGCAGCCGGCACCAACACGCGCTTGATCTCAGTTACGTCGAGGTCGAGTGCGGACTTGGCCCCCTCTGTGCGCACTACCGCGACGTCGCATGGCGCACTTTGCACGACAGCGTCGAGTGTGTGCCCCAGTAGGTAGCGGCCGCCGCCCCGCGCGCCACGCCAACCGAGAAGAAGCAAGTCAGGCTGCTCCGTTCGTATCCGCTGGAGGATGGCGGGTGCTGCCTCGCTACCCTTGCACACCTCGACGCTGACCGGCACCCCGTTGCAGGTATCGGGCAGGTCGGTGGTGTCTTTGGGGCTCGATCCTACATTCAACCACGCCGGGCGGTTGCCGGTGGGTGTCACGTGCAGGAGGGTGACGCGCCCGCTTTGGCTGCGTGCAAGGGCGCAGGCGAGCGACAGCAGTGGACAGAGCTGAGACTCGGCACCAACTGCCGCTACGATGTGATAGTTCTCTGGGGCCTGGTTTGGTGTCATGATTCTAGACGATCAATGCCTCAACGCCTGTCTCGACTTTGATCCGGGTTGCCAACGCCTTCAGGCCGGAGGGGGAGAAAGATGTATCTGAGCCCACAGGATGGCCCAACACGATCATCTCAGCCCCCACCTCCCTCGTCGCGTCTACCAATTCGCACTGCAAAGAGCCGCGACGCACCATCGCCTGTGCGGATACGCCCTGTTCGGTTGCTCGCTCTTGGGCGACAACCAGTTGAAAACGCCCCATTCGTTCCAGGCGCTCTTCGACGTTGACGACGAGCGGCGCCGCAGTCTGGTCCAAAAAACTGGTATCGACCACGTACACGAATACCAACTGGTGACCGTGCTCGCGCGCAAGTGCAATGGCCGCATCCTGTGCCCGATAGCTTGCCTCCCCCCCGCGAGTAGCACATATAATCGTGCCCATGCCCTATCTCTCCTTAACGGCGAACCAGCAGCCATAGGGTTGCGGCGCTCAGTGTCAACAGTGTCACCGGTACGCCGTCGCGCATAAACCGTCCGAAGCCGAGCCGATAGCCCGCCTGCGCCAGCAGGCCTACGGCGACGATGTTTGGAGCAGAGCCAAGATATGTTGCATTGCCCCCCAGATCTGCCCCCAGGATCAGGGCCCAGTAGATGACAAGGTTTTGGGCGCCTGGCACGGTGGCCGACAAATAATCGGCGATGGGCAACGCCGCCACCGTGAAGGGGATATTGGCTACGACCGCCGAGGCCATGCCCGGCACCCATACCATGAGCACTGTGGCGGCCACCAGGCTGTCGCCTGCCCACTTGCCGATGATGCTGGCCATTGCATCGATGACGCCTGTGGCCTCGAGTGCCCCTACCAGGCAAAAGATACCGATAAAAAACACCAGTGTTGTCCAGTCAACCTCGCGCAGCATACGGTGCATGTCAGGGCGCACCCATACCACCAGTACCGCCGCACCTGTGAGTGCGACGACGCTCGGTGGCATGCCAAACAGGTCCTCTGTGAAAAAGAGGGCCACCGTCGCCACGCCAACCAGGCCGGCTTTGCGCAGCAGGCCCACGTCGGTGATGCGTGCATCGGCCTCGATCCTCTCAACGAGGATAGGGGACAGACGCGTGCGAGCAGTGATAAACTCACGCCGGTAGAGCAGGCTTGTGATGACGAGCAGTAGAACCAGGCACAAGAGCGCAATCGGTGCCATGGTGCGCAGATATTCGACAAAGCTGAGGCTCAGATGTGAGCCGACGATCGTGCTCGGCGGGTCGCCGATGAGTGTTGCTGCGCCTCCGATGTTCGAGGCTAGCACTTCGGGGATGACGTAGGCAAAGGGGTGCACGCCGACGGTCTCGGCGATCTCGATGGACAGCGGCACCAGAAGCAAGATGGCGGTCACGTCGTTGAGAAAGGCAGATACGATGCCCGTGAGCAGTACCAGAGCGATTCCGAGGACCCAGGCATTGCCGCGCGCGAACTGAAAGGCGCGAAAGGCGAGCCAGTTAAAGATGCCCGTCTCGCTGAACATGGCCATAAAAACCATCATGCCCAGGATCAAAAAGATGACATTCCAGTCCACAAATGCCATGGCTTCTTCAAAGCTGATAACTCGCAGGGCCGGCGTCCAGGTGCCGCCGACATAGTGCACGAGCCACATCGCGACAATGCCAGAGAGTGCTGCCGCTGTTTCGTGCATCCAGCGTAAGCTGATGGCGGCAAATACGAGACAAAAAATGGCGGCGGCAAAAAGAAAGGACGGTGTGACTGCTCCCGTGGTCAACAGGAGCCAGGCGGCTGCAGCCAGGAGGAGTGTGCCCCCGGCGATAACCACGGCACGCAGCGTGTGGCGCCTCGCTTGCCACCACCTGCCTGCCTGTCGCGCGCACGCAGCACCCTGCTCCTTCTCATCGCGCATGGCATATCCTCGCGCCTCGATCGAGATGACCCGGGCGCTACGTATCCCCCTTCATGGGCATCACTACTTCGATCTGGAGACCCGAGCGTGTACCATGTTTCGCCTGCAGCTCTGCGATAAATGCGTCGAACTCGGCCGGCTTGAATACGTTGCTGCCCGGGCTGCGCACGGGCTGCCCCATGACCAAGATGTCGACTGGCTCCTCGGTCACGAGTTGCCGGATCTGGCGGTGAATGTTGCCCTCACGCACAATCGAGTCGACGTGCGCGACGCCTCGTCGTTGCGCACGGTCACACAGGATGGCCATTGCGAATTGCGCCATTTCGGTCAGTTCTCGATAAACTACACTCAGTGGTCCGATCGTGGCATGTGCCAGGAACTCGGCATCCATGGCGCGAAAGAAGGTTAGGTGTGCATCATGCTGCAGGGCGAGATCGATCGCGCGTGTCACTGTATCCCGGCTCTCGGGTCCTCCCCGAACGGCACACACAATTCGGCGTGGTACATCAGTTGTCATCTCTCTTCCTTTTCTTCCTGCCCGGGCACATCGGTGCATAGAAATCGATCTTGCTTCCTACCGCCTATACCAGGCGGCTAGAGCACAGCGCTACACTACAGCACTAAAAAGCGGATCAACAGCCAAATCAGCGCCAGGGTTACGGTCAGCAGTAATGCTGGAAATCCTTTCTTCAAAAAGTAGACGTAGGTGATGGGGTGACCAGCGCGCTCGGCAATTCCGGCAGTGACCATATTGGCCGAGGCGCCGATGAGCGAGCCGTTGCCACCCATGGCCGAACCTACTGACAGGCAGTAGAAGAGCACTTTGCCTTCCGCGCCAGGCACCGTCGCCGACAGGTAGCCCACAACGGGTAGCATGGCAGCGGTGAACGGGATGTTGGCGATCACGGTAGACAAAATGGCGCTGAACCAGGTGACAGCCAGGATGGCGACGAGCAAGTTGTCGCCGACCAAGTCACCGATGGTGGTGGCGATCAGGCTGACGAGTCCGACCTCCTGGATGGCACCGACGACGATGAACAGGCACATAAAGAAGACAAGGGTCGTCCAGTCGACGGCCTCGATCATCTCTTCGATGTCAGGTCGGATCCAGAGCATCAGGGCAGTGGCGCCCATCAGGGCGGTGACTGCTGGCAGCAGGTGGATGTGCTCGCCAAAGATAAAGAGGAGCAGCATGCCGGCGCCGATCCAGCTCGCTTTACGCAGGTGCTCAGGCTCGGTGATCCTGGCGCGCTCGGCCAGTCTGTCAAGAAGCATCGCCGAGGTGCTGTCGGCTGCCGGTGCGTGCAAGCTCTTGCGATAGACGATCTCACTATAGATTACGAGGCCGATCAGGGCCAACAACACGCCGGGCGTCAAGTTCTTTAAAAAGTCGTTGAACGAGATGTTGGCATAGGAGCCGATGAGGATGTTGGTGGGGGTGCCAATCAAAGTGCTGATACCGACGACGTTAGAAGCCATCACTTCGGGCATCAACAAGGCCAGCGGATTGATGCCAAGAGCCAGTGCGATCTGGATGCTGATCGGCGTCATGAGCAGCATCGTGGTTACGTTGTCCAACAGTGCTGACGCTATGCCGGTGATAAGCATCAGGATCGGCAGCAGGAGCCACAGCCGCCCGCCAGATGCCCTGTAGGCAGCAAAGGCGAGCCACTGAAAGATACCGGTGCGCTCGACGACTGCGATGACAATCATCATGCCCATGATCAAAAAGATGACGTTCCAGTCGATGTATTGGATCGCGCGTTGAAAGTCAAAGATAAAGAGGACTTTTGATATCGGGTGGCCAAGATAGCTGACCGCAAAGACGAGCGAGGCGCCTGCGAGCGCGGCAAGGGTTGTGTGTACCTTGCCGCTGGCCACGATCAGGAGCATACCCACAAAGATGGCCGCGGCGATCCAGAATGCAACGGTGATGGTACGCGGCAAGACCGTGTCGGGCATCACCAGCGATTCGCCAAGCTGCAGGGTGCGAACCTCGGCGGCATCCAGCTCGATGACCGTCTCTTCAAAGTGAGGACGGTCGATGTGGATGGCCAGGGTATTGGGTACTGGTGCTGGAACGGGAAGGACATAACGACCATCGGCCTGGGTCATTACCTCTGACAGCACTTCCTGGCCGGCAGTGAGCAGTTGCACATTGGCTTTGGCCACAGGGGTGTTCTGCGTGTCATCCACCTGACCAGTGATCACAAGGGCGGGGGATGGCTGCTGGGCCAGGCTGCTGCTGCTGTTGGCCAGGGATAGAGCGATGCTCGTCCCAAGTAGCAAGGCCACCACTACCCACGAGCGCGAAAGGTTCTTCACGGCAATTCGCCCCCTGCCAGGATGACGTGTGCGCCAGTTTGCTCTTCAAAGCGTACAATGAATTGGCGCAGCAGGTCGTGGGTGAACAAGCTCTGCTCCTGCTGCTGCCCGGGCTGGCCGAGAACGAGATAGTCGGCACCGATCTCGCGCGCCAGGTTCACAATCTCGGTGCCGACATCTCCATGCCGCACGATTCCCTGTGCAGCGACTCCCTTTAACGCTGCCTCGGCCTGTGCTGTCAGCAGGATGAACTCGCCCATCTGGTGCATCTCGTGTGAAATGGTCTGCACACGAGTGCTGCTGGTGCGTGCCAAAAAGTCGAGGTTGACGACGTAGAGGAAGTAGAGGGGCAGTTCCTTGTCCTTTGCCAGGTTGATCGCTGTGTCGATGGTCGACTTGCTGTCAGGCCCGCCCCGGATCGCTGCTACGATCCCACTCATAGTCTCCCTCCTCGTGGTTTACCAGGTCATTGTAGCATAGAATCGTCATCTATTCAAGAAGCAGCTTGCCGTTTCTTGGTCCGTCTGGTACAATGAGAAAGATGAATCGCAGGCAGGAACTTTTGGTAGAATGAGAGCGTCTGGAAGACGATGCGACGAGCACAGAGACAAAGACAGGGCGAAGAGGAACATAGCCGGACACCGCGCCGCACGGCAGCCGTGTCGCCACCTGCTGATCGCCACAGGGGGGGCAATGCGTGGCAGCCACATCGTGGCGCGCAGCCGCCAGGCACGGTGATGCGTGATGCGCGATCGGGGCGGGCGGGTTCCGAGCGCCGCCGGCCCTATCCACGGCGCAGTGCCTGGCCGGTGACACTTGCGCTGCTATTGGGCGCGATCATTGTCGCTGGGGTGGCAACGATGCTCATTCTTGAGCTGTGGCTGGCGGACCGGATCTTGCCAGGTGTGTACGTGTGGGACGTGGATGTGGGCGGCCTGACGCGCGACGAGGCGGCGGCTCAGCTAATCGAGGCGTTTCACTACCCCAGCGACCGTCACCCTACCTTGATCTATGCGGACAGATCGTGGCCGGTGCCGCCAGAGGCGCTTGGCACGCAGCTCGACGTCCCTGCTACCATCGATGCAGCTTTTGCCGTGGGGCATTCAGGGCCGATGCTGACTCGCCTGGAAGAGCAGCTCTCTGTGCTCATATCGAGCCGGCTGATCATGCCCTCTTTTGCCTACAACTCTGGCACAGGCGCCATGTTCGTAAGCCAGATCGCCCGCCAGGTAAACCAGTCCCTACGCAATGCGACGCTCTCTCTCGGTGAGGATCTGTCGGTGGTGGTGAGCCCGGGGCAGGCGGGGATCGAGGTAGATCAGGATGCTACGCGCCAGGCATTGGAACGGCGCATGGGCCAGTTGGGTGGGGGAGAGGTGACCCTGATCGTGCGCGAGAGCGAACCACTGCTCACAGATTTGAGCGCTGCCCAGGCTGAAGTTGAGCATTTTTTGAGCGGGCCCGTCGTGCTCACTGCGTCCGACGCGGGAACGTGGACCATCGAGCGCGAGACGCTGGCCGAGTGGCTGATCCTGCGGCCCACCACGGGTGACGACGGCAGGGCGACACTATCAGTGGCGCTCGATCCCGCGCGGGTCGCGCAGCAAGCGGCCGCGATCGCGGCCGAGGTAAACTATTCGCCGACCGATGCTCAGTTTCGCTGGGATGACGGGGCCGGCAGGCTTGTCGCTGTGGTCGACAGTGTGCCCGGGCAGACCCTCGATGTGACTATGACTGTGGCGCTCATCCAGCAGGCAGCAGTCGGCGACCAGCGCGCGGTGCCCCTGCCCTTGATCGAGGTGCGGCCGGCGCTAGCGACGGAGGATGCACCGGCACTCGGCATCGTGGAATTGATTGGCGAGGGGAGGACGAGCTTTGCTGGATCGTCTGATTCGCGGGTGCAGAACATAATCGTGGGCGCATCCCAATTCGACGGGGTCCTCATCGCGCCGGGCGACGAATTCTCCTTCAACCACTACCTTGGCGAAGTGACAGCGGAGAAGGGATACGCGGAGAGCATTATCATCTGGGGGAACACAACGCGTGCCGATGTAGGGGGAGGGTTGTGTCAGGTATCTTCGACTGCATTTCGAGCTGCTTTTTGGGCCGGCTTGCCCGTCACCGAGCGCTGGCCGCACGCCTTCCGTGTCAGTTACTACGAGCCACCGCTCGGTATGGACGCCACGATCTATTCACCGCAGGTGGATCTCAAATGGGTGAACGACGCCGGCCATTATCTACTGATCCACACGTACGTCGATACGGCCAACCAGACGCTGACCTTCCGCTACTATGGCACGAACCCGGGATACACGGTCGAGATCGATGGACCGTACGAATCGAACCCGGTGCCACACGGTCCCGCTGTGTACCGTGAAGACCCAACGCTGCCCAAGGGGCAGACAAAGCAGATCGAGTGGGCAAAAGATGGGCTCGACGTAACGGTCTACCGGGTCATCAAGCAGAACGGTGTCGAGGTGCAGCGCGACACCTTTTTCAGCCGCTACCGGCCGTGGCAGGCAGTCTATCTGGTCGGGACCCGAGAAGATTAGGAAGGGAGTGCCCCCAGCGAGAGGCGGGGCACCCCCTTCTCTTCGATCTGGGTCAAGTAAGGGAAGTGGTGCTGCGGCGGCGTACGACGATGCCCACGCCTAGCATGACTGCACCCACAATCGCCAACCCACCGGCAATCAGTGGCGCGGGCAGCTCGATGCCGGTGCCAGGCGGCAGGCCATCATAGCAAATCGGATCTCCGCTGGCGTCGACTTGGTACGGGCAGTCCCCATTGGGCTCAAGCAGCCGGATGCGGAACTGCCATGTGCCCTTGGGTGTTCCACAGTCGCAGCACATTTCGTAGAGGATTTCGTTTACCACACCTGCCGGCCAATCGTAGTTGGCAGCAAGCATCGGGCACACCTCGGTCTGGACCTGATCCGCTGCGGGATCGCAGTCCGGATCTGTCCCGCAGCAGCTAGTGCAGTTGGGATAGTCGAGGATAATCGGCTGGCAGCCAGTGCCCAGGCGGTCGAGTGCCTCAAAGTCGCGGTTGATGACGACGTAGAAGGGCGGTGACTCCTGGTCGCACGTCTTGCTTAGCTCGGGATCATCGGGGCACTTGGCGCCGTCGGCATAGCTCGTGAGCGGTACCAGCAGCGCCAATAACATCAACACCAGGGCAACTACTTTGACGGTGGAACGCATAGTCCTTCCTCCTTGTCCTTCTGGGGGCCTGGCCTGCGGGCCAGGCGCGCGTCACTTTACAGCTTGTCAGTTGCGGCACTGTGTCAAGATCAGGGTGCTACGACCACCTCCTTTCCCGCCACGGCTCAATAGGTGTGGCTTTGCTCCTGCATCGCGTACAGCTCGTTCAGGTGGCGCCGGATGCGCACACGCGTCAGCTCGTCGCCTGCATGCACCAGCGCCTGCTCAAAGGCGGCGATTGCGTCTGTGGGCCTGTCGAGTGCCCGGTAGCTGAGACCCAGAAAAAAATACGCCTCGCCATACTCCCGGTCAAGCGCCACCGCGTGTTGCAAATAGGGCAGCGCCTGCTCCGGCTGATCCGCCGTGATCGCCACAGCCCCGAGCATGGCGTAGGCCGGTGCGAGATCCTCGTCCCTTGCGAGTGCTTGCCGCGCTGCCTCTGCAGCACTCTCCACGTCACCGACGTCATAGTAAGCGATGGACATGTTGACACAAGTGCTCGCTGTCGGCCCCCCGAGTGCGATCTCGGCCCGGTAATGATCCAACGCCTCGCGCTGGCGGCCCAGCGCCTGCAAGCTCGCGGCCAGGTTATGCTCGGTGGCAGCGACCCCGGGCTCCAGGCTCAGCGCCTCCTGGAACGCGGCGATGGCACGCTCGTGATCTCCCTGCCCGGCATAGATCAAGCCCAGGTTGTTGTGTACCTCCGGGATACCGGGTGCCAGTGCCCCTGCAGCCTCGAAGGCCTGTTCGGCCCGCGCCACGTCACCCTGGCGGTGATAGTAGGTGCCCAAGGCGAGCAGAGGTCCTGGATCGCCAGGCACCAGGTTCGCCGCTACCCGCCATGCATCCTCTGTACAGGCACTCTTGCCCTGCTCGTCGCACCATTGACCGCCCGCAAGTGATGCCAGCGCCAGTGTGCGGCGCACGGGCGGCAGATTGAGGGCGACGAGGACGATGAGAATGGCGATCAGGGCAACTGCTGCACGGCGGACCAGGCGTTGCAGTTGGTGGCCCTGGCGTGCCTTTCTCTTTTCGCCAGCAACCGCTAACAAATCAGCCCGGCGCAGGTACCAGACATCACAGCGTGTCGATGCCTGGAGTGTCGCCCCACTCGGCTGGCCCTCGATCATGGTTGTGCCAAAGGTGCTGCCAGGCAAAAGAACGAGCACCGGCCTGGCGAGTGTGCGTTGGCCGAACTGGACGGTTACCTGGCCACGCACGAGCAGGCCAAAGCAGTCGGCCCGGACACCTGCCGGCACAAGCACCTGGCCGGGAAGATAGCTGCGGGGCTCCATGCGCCGCACGAGGTCGTGCACGTCGTCCGCCCCGATCCCATGGTGGGCGGCGATCGGCACCAGTCTGCGACGGATCGTGGCACGTGCCTCCGCTGGCCCTAGCCGGACATCCGCCTCGCCATCGTAAATGGCAACCTGCTTGCGCATCCGACCGCAACCCGTCCTTTCTCCCTCTCCTTCCAGGTCAGTTTACCATATTTTTGATAGCGTGTCAATAATCAAATGTCGATGTTGTCAACCTGGCGTGTTGACGGGCGTCCGAAACAAAGGTATAATCTCTTTATGGAGATCAGAGCGCGCATCGCCCATCTCTACGATCCGGTTGCGGCGTGGTCCGCGCGCCGCAGTGCCTGGCTCGGCCGCAGCCTGTCTACCCTCTTGATCGGGGCGGGTGTATTCTTTTTGCTTGTCGCCGGAGGCTATGCCATCTATTCCGGGGTGAATAGCTGGCTGGTGAGCCAGGATCGCTACCTGCGCGGCGATAGCCTGGCCGCGTTGCCGGTACCCGCGATGACCTGGACTCCATCACCTACGCCCACGCCAACGGTGCCCCCAACCTGGACGGCGACCGCTACGCCTGTCCCAAGCCCGACGCCTGTCCCTTCGCCCACACCTCCGCCGGCGCCGGTCCAGATTCGCATCCCTGCCCTTGGCGTGGAGCGCTCGATCATCCTACTACCGCGCACGCGTGACAGGCAAACAGGTGCGTGGACGTGGAATACGACTCGGCTCTTCCGTTCAGGAAGGGCCGACTTGGTGGGGCATTGGGAAGGCTCGGCCTCCCCCGGCGAGAAGGGCAACATGATCCTGGTCGGCCACAACTATGGTTATGGCTACAACGGTGTCTTTGTGCGCCTTGGCAGTCTACGCCAGGGACAGAAGGTGCACGTGGTCAACCAGGCCGGTGAGCACTTTACCTACGAGGTGGTGGAGATCAAACAGGTACGCTGGCGGCAGCAGAGCTTTGGGGAGCTGACGCAACACCTGAATTACCTATCCCCGGGCGGGCCAGAGCGCTTGACACTCGTGAGCTGTGGCGGTGCCGACGTCGAGCCTTTTCCCCTGCGCATCTATGTAGTGGCAGAGCCGGTCGGGAATTAAAAAGCAGCAAGCAGCACGCGATCATCGTGCTGCTTGCTGCTTGCTACTTTATTCTGTCGCAGAGCGGGGCAAGAGGCGGCCTCGGAGCGTGTTCCAGGCGAGGAGTGCGGCGCCGGCCAGGATGATGAATAGCGGGCCTACGAGGCGCAGCGGCCACCAGTCGCCGAGGATCGAGATCATGAGCAAGAACCCGACTGCGGCCACGCCGCACACGATCAGCCCGGCGGTGATGATCCCTGATTTGCGCCCGAGTGCGCCAACCGTGAGCAGGGCGAGGCCGACAGAGAGCGGCTCGATCACCCACAGCACCGACCACCAGCTCCAGAGTCCCGTGAGGGCGCAGAACTGAAAGACCAGGCCGTTCAACCCAAGGATGACGGCAGGGATCAGCAGACCGCTGATGCGCATGTAGGCGGCTGCGAACAAAAAGCCTGTCGCCAGCGAGATGAGCATCATCGGCCAGAGAGTGGCCCATATCTTCCACGCATCAAAGATGCTGGCAAACAGGAGCAGCCCACCGGTGGTAAGCACCACCATGCCGGGGATAAAGAGGGCGCCCAGCCCGCGCTTGCTGGGGGCGAGCAGGGGGGCCGCGATGAAGAGCAGCCCCAATACGATGACAATGCCCGGCCACAGGCGCCAGACAAGGCCAAGCACGTCGAGCCCCAAGAGCAGACTCATCCCACTGCAGCTCAGCGACAGTAGCCCAAAGAGGACCAGTGTTGTCCCAATGATCAAGGTTTTTCGCTTTTCCATCTCGTTTTTCTCCTTATCTCCTCTCGATTCAACCGGTCGGTCGACCGGCATCTTATCCGAACACCAGGCCAAGCATCACCAGGATCACAGCCGCCATCAGGGTGGGACGCATGACCCGGATTGCCATGTGCCGTGCTCTGTCACGCCCCTCTCTACCGTCGTTGTAGAGGTGGATGGCGAGTGCTGCCGCCCCAAAAACGACCACCAGCTCCAAGGGCCACAGCCAGGTCCACCAGGTCCAGGCGTCTGTCAGGGCATAGAAGGCCATCAGGTACCCATTACCCAGCAGCACACCCGCCGGGAAGACGAGCCAGGGTGAGCCGTTCGACTGGATGATCAGTGCCAGCGCCAGACCGACGAGCAACAGTTCGAAGGGCCAGCCACGTTCATACATCCCCCAGCGGTTGCTCACCAGGCTGCCAAAGACCACGCTCACATTGCCCACCACGATCAAGGCCAGGCCAAGCAGGATGGACATGCCCACGCTTCGGCGGCGCTTGTCCAATTCGTCAGAGGGCAGATCAACTTGGAGATCAATGTGCACTCCACTGCCCGCAGGCTGTGCCGAGGAAGCGGATGTGCCGACACCTGCCACCGCGGCGGCGACGACTGGCGCAGGGACGGGCTGTGGCGCGAGGTTACTCCGAATGGCAGCCAGCTTTTCACTGATACTGGCATCCGTGTCCTCGGCGGCCGCCTGTGCCGCTACCGCCTTCTGGCGCTCGGCGCCGGTCAACACGGCCACGGACTCGGACGGCGCCTGGGTCGTGGTGAACGACAGGGGGGGCGATATGCGCCCGGGCAGGGACACCCCGGCGGCCTCGGCGGCACTGCGCACGGCAGCCGCCATCTGTGCCGCGCTTTCGTACCGATCCTGCCGCCGCTTGGCGAGTGCCTTGAGCACGACCCGCTCGATAGGCGCGGGCAGGTCGGGCGCGCGGGTCCGCGGTAGCGGCAGCGGGTCGTTGACATGTTTGAGCAGGATCGCCAGTGGCGTTTCGGCATCGAAAGGCGGCTCGCCAGTCAACATCTCGTACAGGACGATGCCGAGTGAATAGATATCGCTCCTGGCATCACACTGGCCTTCCATCGCTTGCTCGGGCGCCATGTAGCTGAGTGTGCCCATCAGTGCGCCAGATACTGTGTGGCGTGTGCCACCGACGATTTGGGCGATGCCAAAATCGGTGAGCACTGCCTCGCCTTTGCGGGTGAGCAGGATGTTGGCCGGCTTGACATCGCGGTGGATCATGCCCTCGCTGTGTGCGTACTCCAGCCCGTCGAGCACGTCGAGCACGATGCGCAGCGCCTCGCCGAGCGGCATTCGTTCCTCGCGCGCGCGATAGTCATCCAATCGCCGGTGGAGGGTGTCGCCCTCAAGCAGCTCCATGACCATGTAATAGATGTCCTCGCGCGCGTCAAAGTCAAAGACCTGGACGATGTTCGGGTGGCGCAGGCCGGCCACAGCGCGTGCCTCGCGTTGGAAGCGAGCGAGAAACTCGGTCTCTTCGACCAGGTCAGAGCGCAGCACCTTGATGGCCACGTAGCGATCGAGCTGTGGGTGATAGGCCCGGTAGACGCGGGCCATGCCGCCCCGCCCCAAAGGCTCCAGTACCCGATATTTGCCCAGATTTTGCCCTTCGAGCGAATCTATTGCCACCTATCCCTCCATTCTTCGGTGCACATCATATCATAGACGCACCATTCGTACCTATCAATTGGCTAACAACGTGCTACTATGCGCCTACGTGTTTTGATAGATCCAATTTCTTGATCAGAGCAGGCTGCCGCACCCACGGTTCGGGCAAGTGGGAGCTGCCTCTGCTGCGAAAACTGGATCCAGCGCGGTTGCCGGATCACGCCTGGCGCGGCACGACCAGCTTGTAGCCCTGTCCACGCACAGTGATGAGGAGCTGTGGCTCTGACGGCTGGGGCTCGATACGTTCGCGCAGGCGGCGCACCAGGTTTTCAATCTGGTAGTCATAGATCCCGCTTTCGTACTCGGGCCAAACCGCTGCGGCGATCTCGTCCTTGGAGCGTACCTCGCCCGCATGTGCATAGAGGTAGGAGAGCAAGGAAAACTCTTTCGGTGAGAGGGAAACGACCCGGCGGTCGACTCGCACGAGGGCGGCAGCCTCGTCTATGTCCAGATCTGGAAAGGGGCTGTCAAGGGATGTGCTTTCGGGATCGTGAAAGGTGAGCACGACATCGCCGATCTGAATGCGGTCGCCGTTGCGCAGCTCGACAGGCGCCATCAAGCGCTCGTCGTTAAAAAATGTGCCATTGGTGCTGCCGAGATCGAACAACACCCGGCGCCGGCCTTGGCGCTCGATGCGTGCGTGCTCGCGCGACACACGCCGGCTGGTGATGACGATGTCATTTTCCACCGCGCGGCCGATGGTCACTGTGTCCAAGGCCAGGACGTGTTCTCTCCCGGCCGGATCGCACAAGAAGGGCACCTCTATGGTCGCCGCCATGAACTTTCCCTCGGGTCGTGCTGCAGCCTGATTATACCACAAGCTGCTCAAATCCACGAAAGTGTGAGATGCTCACGCCTGGCTCCGAGATCCAACAGGAGAGATCAAAACAATGATGTCGCGTGCTTGGTCCTGCGTGCCGTTTTGGGGTATAATGAGACCGTGAAGAGGAGAGTGCGCGATACGCTGATCACGTGCGTGGCGTTGCTGGTAGCAGCCACGGGATGGTGGAGCCTATACGAGCTGGCGGGGCGCGTCGCCCCAGATCAGGCGGGGGCGATCGAGTTCTTTTTTGCGCTCCTTTTTCTGGCGGTTACGGCAACGTTGATCCCGGCGGCTGCATACTTGAACAGGCGCTTTGCCCCGGTAGCGACGGCGCAAGACCCGTGGCGTTTTTTTCGACATGGTGCGTGGGGCGGGGTGTCCGTGGTGGTGTGGGCATGGCTCCAAATGCACCGGTCGTTTCATGTCGGCTTTGCCCTGGTCATCATCCTGATGTTTGTGGTACTGGAGGTTCTCATTGCCCGCTTGCGCGGTGATCAGCCAGGCCGGACCGGATAGGAGTGTCAAGTCATGCAGATTGAAGAGGAGTTGCGCAAGCTGCCGAGTGTGGATCGGCTGTTGCAGGAAAGCCAGGTGGCTGCCCTGGTAAGGGAATGGAGCCACGAGTTAGTGGTGGACGCAGCTCGCGAAGCCCTCGATATGGCGCGTGGTGCGATTCGCAATGACTCGCCCGCCCCGCCGATGGCCGCACTGGCCCTTCGTGTGGGCGAACTGCTGGCGCGCCGGGTGGAGCCGACGCTGCGCCCGGTGATCAATGCCACGGGAGTGGTAGTGCATACGAACCTGGGCCGCGCACCGCTGAGCGATGAAGCACGGGCAGCGATGGATGCGGTGGCTGTCGGCTATTCGAACCTGGAGTATGACCTTGGAGTGGGCCGACGCGGTTCACGCTATGCCCACGCGGAAGAGATTCTGTGCCGGCTGACGGGCGCCGAAGCGGCACTGGTAGTGAATAACAATGCCGCGGCCGTGCTCCTGATCCTGATGGCGCTTGCCCAGGGGCGAGAGGTGATCCTATCACGTGGGCAATTGGTCGAGATCGGCGGAGGGTTTCGCATTCCCGATGTCATGCGCCAGAGCGGCGCACGGTTGGTGGAGGTGGGAACTACGAACCGCACCTACGTGCGCGACTATGAGGCGGCGATTACAGAGCAGACGGTGGCCCTGATGCGCGTCCATCGCAGCAATTTTCGGCTCGTCGGTTTTACACACGAGCCCTCTCTGGCCGATATGGTGGCGCTGGCAGACGAGCACGGCCTGTTTCTGTTCGACGACCTGGGCAGCGGCACGCTGCTCGATACCGAGCCTTACGGCCTGGCGCACGAGCCGACGATCCAGGAGAGCGTCGCCGCCGGTGCGTCGCTGGTATCGTGTAGCGGCGACAAGTTGCTCGGCGGACCACAGGCCGGTGTGATCCTCGGCCGTGCCGACCTGATTGCAGCCTTGAAGAAATTCCCTCTCACCCGCGCGCTGCGTGTGGACAAGACGACACTGGCAGGCTTGCAGGCAACACTGCGCCATTACCTCCTGGATGATGCCGCGCACCGGGTTCCCGTGTGGCGCATGATCAGTGCGAGCAAGGATGTCCTACAGGCAAGGGCTGAGGCATGGGTGCGTGCGCTAACAGAGCAGGGGGTCGAGGCAGCAATAGTGCCAGGCCGATCGACCGTTGGCGGCGGCAGCCTGCCGGGTGAGACATTGCCCACCTGCCTGGTGGCGATCGGTACCCTGTCACCGGACGACCTTGCCACCCGCCTGCGTGCCGCCGATCCGCCAGTCGTTGCCCGCATCGAGGAAAACCGCCTCATCCTCGACCCGCGTACCGTTCTTCCGGAACAGGAGGCCACGCTGCTGCGAGCGATTTGTGTCAGCGTTGGCTCCCCTTCTCAATCTGTGCTATAATGATTGCGCTTTGAACATACGTCTCTAGAAAAGGACCTGCTATGAACATTGTCGATCTCGTAGAAGCGATCCGCGAAAACCACGCCGTCGAGCATGCCACCATGCACGTGCTGGGTGGACGCTATCCCCAGGCGCGCCTTGTCGGACGGAGTACGGCTGCCGGCTTTTACATCTATGGAGAGGTTGATACGCATGCCCTGGCAAACGCTGCCAGTGAGGGGCTGATCCGCCTGCAGCAGGGGGAGGATCACCTGGCCGTGCACCCACGCTGCGGCACCAACCTGGTGATTACCAGCTTGATGGCGGGCGGGGCAGCATTTCTAGCCTCAGTCAGCAATCGCCCTCGCTCGCGACTCGACCGACTGCCGCTTGCACTGGCAGGGGCCACGCTCGCAGCCATTGTAGCCCAGCCGCTGGCTCACCGCATTCAGGAAGAGGTGACGACGTCGCCCGAGGTAGACAACCTGTATATCACCGGGGTGGAGCGTCAGGAGCGGGGTAGGATGGTGGTACACAAGGTGCGCATCGGCCGGAGCTAGAGTGTGTTTTATATTTTTCACGGCGACGATCAGTTCGGCTTGAGTGAGGAACTGGCACGGTTGCGTGGCCAGTTGGCTGAAGGGGATCCGCTGATGGGTGATTTGAACACATCCATTCTCGACGGACAGCGGATCACCTTCGGTGAGCTGCGCCACGTGACCGATGCCATGCCCTTCATGGCTGAGCGGCGACTGATTATCGTGCATGGGCTCCTGGCTCGCCTGGTTCCGCCCGGCAAGGGGCAGACCCAGCCTGAGTTGAGCAAGTTTGTCGATGATCTGGCCGGTTACCTGCCTCACTTGCCAGAGACTACGCGCTTGATCTTTTGCGAACAGTCCAAGCTCCCTGCCTCACATCCGGTTCTCAAAGTGGCGCGCGAGGAGGGAAAGCGTCGGCGTGGGTTCATCCGAGCGTTTGAGCTGCCGAAGGAGCGCGATCTGCCGGCTTGGATCCGAGCGCGGGCCACAGACAAAGGCGGGCAGATCAGCAACGAGGCGGTGGCAGTGCTGGCGGCACTGGTCGGCACCGATCTGCGTATGCTCGACCAGGAGATCGAAAAGCTGCTGCTCTATGCGGGGGGGCGGATGGTAAGCTCGGATGACGTAACACTGCTAGTGAGCCATGCGCGCGAAGCGAGCATCTTTGATCTCGTAGATTGTGTGGGCGCCCGCCAAACCAGCCGCGCGCTTCAGATCCTCCACCGCCTGATCGATGATGGGGCAGCCCCCTTGTACGTGCTGGCCATGATCGCGCGCCAGATCCGGATCTTGATCCAGATCAAAGATCTGGCAGATAGGAGAATGACCGGGCGCGAGATCGCGGATGAGTTGCACCTCCACCCTTTTGTCGTTGAAAAAGGGCTCAAGCAGGTGCGCAACTTTGAAATGGACCAGCTAGAAGCGGCGCACGAAAAGCTGGTGGACACCGACTGGGCGATCAAGACAGGCAAGAGTGACGATCTGCTGGCGCTCGACGCGCTGATCGTGGCGCTGACACGGATCTAGCCAAAGGACAGGATTGTGCTGAGAACGGGTGCTGGCTGGAGTTGAGCACGCTTCAGATGCCAGGTACCCACTGTCAGATCGTGATAGATCTCGAATCTCCCATCTCGCCCACAGATGCGAAAGAACCGCCGATCGGACACGCGCTGCCACGGGCGGCGCGGCGCCAGCCAGGAAGACTCGACGGCATCGATCTCAAAACGCCGGCCTCGCCATCGAAACACATGCGGAAAGTAACAAAAACGGCGCTGTTCCATCTCCACTGGTTCGTCGTACCTTTTCCAGCTCATGTTGCTCTGCTCCTCATCGCTCATAGCGCCCATCTTCAAGCAGGTCGTCACCGCCGACGACGCGAAAGTCGCGCGCGTCGACAGTGCCCATCGTCGCACCAGGCCAATAGCCAGCCATGCCTGGTGGCAACACCGGCGTTTGTGGTGTCCCCCCCTGGATGACAACCACTGGGGGATAGGCGCTGGCCCCCGAATGCTTTTGCTGATGCCCACGGCCAGCGTCCTGTCCCAGGCGATCGCTCCGAACTAGAATTAGCATGAGCAGTACGGTCGTCGGCACGGCTGCCAGCACGCCACACACTACGCCGATCACCACCGCCATTGCCTCGGAGCTCATCTGCTTTGCGACCATCACCGCCAAAGTCACCGCAAAGGCAATCGCCATCAACAGCACGATGTGCTTGAAGCGGATACCTGTCTGAATCTCCATAGGGTCACTCCATGATGGCAGGTAGGCAGATTGGGGCTACCAATCTACCAATTTACCAACCTTCCATTCTTCCATTCTTCCGTTCCTTCTGTCCGCTACTCCGAACCCTACCGCCACGGCGCGGACCGCGTCCTCGAATCCCTGTCGATAGGCTGCGGCGTATTCTTGGTCGAGTGGTGTGTTTGCTGCTACGGCTCCACCCACCCCGGCACACACAGCGCCAAGGATGCGGAGCACATCATCTCGGAACCAGAGGTCAAGGCCCATATGTGTCCTTTCGCATTGATAATCTGGATGCCTCAATCCGCGAGTCTACATGTTACTTGACGACGCGCAAGTGCCCGCGGAGGCGCGTCAGTACACCGTCGGTGCCTGTGGCAGCCGGCGGCTCGAGCGCGGGGCGGGTGGTGGCCTTCAAGTCTGACACCAGCGTGCGGATATCGTCTTTGGAGATGTAGGCGGCCTGCATACGTGTCACCTGGCCCTTGGCAACCACCAAAAAATCACCCTGCCCGAGGAGGCGCTCGGCACCGGTCCCTGCCATGCCTGTCGCGACCTTGGCATCCTCGGGACTGGTCACGGCGCCAACCAGGCGTACAGGAAAATTGCTTTTGATCAGGCTGCCGATGGCAGTCGCTGCCGGTTTCTGGGTACATGCGACCAGGTGCAGCCCGGCCTCGCGCCCGCGCTGTGTCAATCGCGTGAGGTGTTGCTCGACGGGCCGCCCCCCGACCTGGACAAGGTCTGCCAGCTCATCGATGACGATCACGATCCTTGGCTCGGCGCGCTGCTCCGCATCGCGTTGCTCCATCTCGGCGACAAGCCAGGCAAGCTTGTTGGCCGCCTCTGTGGCATCGGTGATGATCTGCCCTTGCCCCACCAAGTGGGGCAAGCCGGCGAATGGACTCAAGCCCCGCCCCTTGGGGTCAATAAGCACCGCCTGGAGGGTGCGTTGATGGTTGTAAAAGACGAGGGAAGCAACAATGGCACACGCCAGGGCGGTCTTGCCCGAGCCCGTGGTGCCGGCAATAAGCACGTGGGCGACGTTGGGGCTGGGCAAGCGCAGGAGGAGCGGTGCTCCGTCGTGATCGAGGCCAAGGACCGCGGTAACGGGCGGCACCGTCCATGCCGGGTTGCCGCTCTGCTGCCCGGCGCTGGCGACGCGCGACTCGCCTGCCAGGCGGCGACAGAGGGGCAGCAGGTGAACCACCTGTCCGTGGTCACGCGGCACTTCTACCTCAACTTGACCTTCATGGCGGTAAATGCGGCACGTGGAGGCACCCAGGCTGAGAGCGATCTCTTCTGACAGCCCGGAAACCTGGCGTACCTTGGTGCCGAGCGGAGTGGCGAGGTGAAAACGAACCAGGCGCGGCGTGACCGTACCACCGGTCACGCGTGCCGGCACTTTGTGGCTGGCGAGAACCATCTCAATCCGATCCGCTTGAAAGTGAAGCTCACGCGCGCGCATAGGCTCCTCTTCTCCGGGGTCTTGGCCCCGGTGTCGTGTGCCGTCGTCTGCAGGCAGAAGGATGCAAGACTGCGCTACAAACTCCATCGTCCAATCTTGTCGCCTTTCACTCTTCTGACTAGCCGGCCGCAGCAGCAACTGCTTCGCGGCTCGGGAAGGGGATAACGGCACCGGATGCCCGGCCTGCGGCTGCTGGCTCGCGCATGGCACGATCTGGTACTGTCTGCACGGGCTGGTGCAGCGCACACTCGGCGCATACGCGCACGTCGTGGATCGGCACGACGCGCTCGGCACACGCCGCTCGCTCAAACTGCAGACGCGGCGGGCCGTTGTCCCACACTTCCTCATGCCCATTGAAACGTACGACGAGGGGAGAAGGAGATATGAGGCGCAGTGAGAAGCGGAGGTGGGAACAATCCACCGCCTTGAACGGGCAATCGCGGCAGATGTTGGGTGATACCTCGGCGTCTCCCTCTGTGATCTTGCTACATACAATGCGCCCGTCGGGCGCTACAGCGCGATGCTCACACGTAGCCGCATGGGCGGGTTTCTCAACGGTATGTCTCTTGTGCCTGATGTCGGTGATCATCCTGTCGTCTCCCCTCAAACATCGAATTCAGCCGCATCAAGAAGCGGGTATGGAACATATGTTCCATACCCGCTATTATATCAGAACAAGTGTTCGATGTCAAGGGGTTGGAGTTTAAAAATTTCCTTTGCGGGCTGAGGGCGAGGGAGCTGCAGAATACTGGCTTCGCATGCGGAGCTCTTCTAGCTCGGTGTCGAAGGCGATCCAATCTTGGATGGCAATGATGACGCCGGGGCGGTCGGGGCTGAGCATGTACTTGCTCAGCCACAGACGAAGCTGCCTGTGCGATGCAGACAGCTCCGAGACCTCGATGACTAGCACAGTGAGGCCAAAGAGTGGATCGAGAAAGGCGTTTTGTGTGCCTCGCTGGTTGGCGGGAGGGAACAGGCGATAAAGCTCAGCCGGGCGCGACTTTAGGATGTGCGAGTAGGGGATTGTCAAGCGATAGAAGGGAAGCTGAACAAGTAGGTCGCGCTCGCGGCAGCGCACATAGGCACGTAGCCGGTAGAGGTAGGTGAGGATCAGCACCAGGGCGGCAATCCCGAACGCAAGGGCAAAGAGGGTGTGAAAAGAAGCAAGCTCGGGCGGTTGCCATACGAGCAAGGCCGCAGTCACGGCGATGATCAGAACGGCCGGCCAGAAGACCATTTCGTTGAATCGCTGCTGATAGAGCAGGCTGTATCGACGCCCCATTCGCTTAGGTGTCATCTCCGGCCAATCTTTCCAGGCAGTTGATCTGGTTGAGCGCAAGCAGCGGGCAGGTCACGCTCGGTTTTCACGATAGTAGTTGCATACCTCACCTAGATCACATGCCTCGCAATGTGGCTTGCGGCTAGTGCATATCTCGCGTCCGTGACGGATCAGGTTCAGGTGGAAAGCGTAATAGTCTTGTTCGGGCACTAGCTCTTCCAGATCGTCGTGTGCCTTCTCACGGGAGGTGCTTGGGTCGATGAGGCCCAGGCGGCGGCTGACGCGGTGTACGTGTGTGTCGACAGGAAAGGCAGGACGGCCGAGAGAAAAGAGGAGAACGATGGCAGCAGTTTTCGGACCCACTCCGTTGATGTCGACGAGCCACGCTCGTGCTTCATCGAGAGGCCATTCGGCTAGAAAGTCGAGCGTCAGTTCGCCCCGCTCTTTGGTAATGCGGCGCAAGGCTGCCTGAATGCGTGGGCCTTTTTGATTGGCAAGGCCCGCAGGCCGGATGGCCTCGATGACCTCGTCCACATCCGCGTCGCGCACCGCTTCCCACGTCCCAAAGCGTGCGCAGAGTCGCTGAAACGCGACATCTCGGTTCTGATCGTTGGTGTTCTGGCTGAGGATGGTGCTTACCAACTCGGGCACTGGATCGAGGTGTGGGCGCCACTGCGGCTCGCCATAGATCCCTAGCAACCTGTCGCGTGCTTCTATCGCCTTTGCGGCTCGCTTGTTCAGTCTTTCGCTCATCTTGGTCCTCCTCCTGATTGTACCCGACTCGGGCGGTGAAGTCAAGTAGCGCTACAAGTGTGCAAAAGCATTGGGAATCGCCAACTGTGCATTTTTGGGGAAATTGTGGTATAATACGCACAGTCCTAACGTGATCCTGGGAGTTGAAGGGCAATTGGCGATTCTTGGTGTAGGAGTCGTGGGATTAGGCTAACAGTTCCTACCCAAGTCTTATCTAGATCAGCCCTAAAATACTACCAATGGGCGATTGTGAATCGGCCACAAGCATGTTAAACTGGTTCTAGTAGCTTTGCCAGGGTTACCGCCGGTTTTCATCATGGCCGAGCAAATACAAATCGATAGGAGGACAGAAACGTGGACGAAAAGAAACTACTGACTGCAAAAGAGGCAGCGGGTTACCTCCGGATCAGCCTGTTCACCCTGCGCAAAATCGAGCAGCAGGGCCTCATCGTACCCTACCGCACGCCAGGGGGTCATCGGCGTTACAGCATCGACATGTTGAACGAGTACCTGGAGAACAGCCGAGTTCCCCCTGAGCAGTAGCACCAGGTCAGTACGGCTACTGGGAGAGTGGAAGGCTGGAAAGCAGGTCAACCTTCCAGCCTTCCAGCCTCTCAGTGCCAGGCGCGACCGGGTGCGTACGCCAAGGATCGCTACTTTACAAAAGGCTCCTTGTGTTGTATAATTGATCTATTCTGGCGTCGGGAGGTGATCTCCTGACGCTGCACTGAGAGCCAGTCTCTCAGTTTTTTGTTGATAACGGCCCCTGGGGCATTTGCTCCAGGTGCTCTTTTTGCTTTCAGGCTGGTTTTGAACAGGTTCGAGGGAGAATAATGGTACAACAAGAAACATTTCTGACCCGCGAAGGGCACGATAAGCTCGAGCAGGAGCTGTATCATCTCAAAACTGTGCGCCGGCCCCAGGTGGCGCAGGCGATTCACGATGCCAAGATGGATGGTGACGTGAGCGAGAACGCGGGCTACGAAGAGGCAAAACGCCAGCAGGCATTTCTCGAAGGGCGGATCATGACCATCGAGGCCATGCTCAAGAACGCCGTTATTATTGAATCGAATGGTCAGAGCGACGTCGTAGAGATTGGCAGCCAGGTGACTGTGCAGGAAGATGGCTTTGATGCCGAGACGTATGTGATCGTCGGCTCGGCCGAGGCCAACCCTGGCGGCGGCCGCATTTCAAACGAGTCGCCATTGGGCAAGGCACTGCTCGGACACAAGGTGGGTGACAAGGTGAGCTTCAAGACACCGGGCGGCACGGTCGAGGTCGAGATCCTGACGATCGAGTAGCACCCCCTGTCTGTGATTTGAGCTGTCAAGGAGGGTTGATGTCTCAGGAACAACTCAGCGATCAGGAACAGCAGCGTTTGCTCAAGCTCGATCGCCTGCGTGAGGCGGGTGTTGACCCGTACCCGGCCCATGTAGAGCGGACACACACCGCCGCTGAGGCGGTCGCGGCGCTGGAGAACATGCGGCAGGGGGGTGAGGCACCCACGCTCACCGTGGCTGGGCGCGTGGTAAGCATGCGCGTGATGGGCGGCTCTTCGTTTGTGCATATCGAAGATGCCACCGATCGGATCCAGATCTATTTGCGGCGTGACGTGCTCGGAGAGGAGACATATGAGTTGTATCGCCGCACCCTCGATCTTGGCGATTTTGTCCAGGTGCGCGGCGATATGTTTTACACGCGCACACGCGAGGCGACTGTGCGGGCGCTCGAGGTGCGGATGCTGGCAAAGGCGATTCGACCGCTGCCGGTGGTAAAGGAAAAGGATGGCGCCATCTTTGATGCATTCAGCGACAAGGAGCAACGATACAGGCAGCGCTATGTCGACCTGGCCGTGAACCCTGAGGTGCGCGAGCTATTTCGCATCAGGGCACGCATCCTGTCTGCCGTGCGCGAGTTTCTCGACGAGCGAGGATTTCTTGAGGTCGAGACGCCTATCCTGCAGCCGATCTATGGCGGTGCCGCGGCGCGTCCCTTCGTCACCTACCACAACCAGCTCAAGCAGCAACTCTATCTGCGCATCGCTGATGAGCTTTATTTGAAGCGCCTGATCGTGGGCGGGTTGGAGCGAGTGTACGAGATCGGCCGTGACTTTCGCAATGAAGGCGTATCGTTCAAGCATAATCCCGAGTTCACGCAGCTCGAATTCTACATGGCCTATGCGGACTATACAGACGTGATGGAGATGGCAGAGCAGATGGTGGCGTTTGCCGCCGAGCGCGCACTCGGGACGACGATGATCCATCACGACGGGCATGAAATCGACCTGAGCCCGCCCTGGCGTCGGCTGCGCCTACGAGATGCAATCCGGCAGTACACGGGGATCGATTACGAGGAGCACAAAAGCGCCGAGAGCCTGCACCGGGCAATCGTCGATATGGGGGGCACGCCAGAGCGCAAGTCGCGTTGGGGCAAGCTGATCGATCCAACGTTGATCAACTATGTCGAACCACACCTGATTCAGCCGACCTTCCTGTACGACTATCCGATTGAGGTGTCACCCCTCGCCAAACGAAAGCCAGGTGAGCCTGGAACCGTAGAACGTTTCGAATTTTTTATCGGCGGGTTCGAGCTGGGCAACGCGTTCAGCGAGATCAATGACCCGATCGATCAGCGGGAGCGCTTTGTTGCGACCAGCCAGGCGATCGCCGAAGGCGATGAGGAGGCTCACCCGCTCGACGAGGACTATATCATGGCGCTGAGCTATGGCATGCCGCCGACAGGCGGCTTTGGGATGGGTATCGACCGGTTGACGATGCTCTTGACCGGGAAAGACACACTCCGCGAAGTGATCCTTTTTCCTCACCTGCGCGCGCGGGACTGACTTGCCCGAATCGTGAAAAGGGGCGGGCATCTGCCCGCCCTCTCTTTCTTTGGGCGGTCGGACAAGGGATCCGCCTTTTCTCCCTTTGGAGATTCACAGCACAGGAGTTGCTTCAGCTTGTCTTGGAGGCCGGCGGCACCTCGTCAGGTGGGTCTGGATTTTGGAAGCGGTAGCCCAGCCCACGCACGGTGCGCAGCAGCCGGGGCTTGTTCGGATTCTCCTCAATCTTGGTGCGTATCCAGCGCACATGCACGCTGAGCGTGCGCGTGTCCCCTAGATAGTCGGTGTCCCATACCTTTTTCATAATCTCTGCCCTGCTGAGCACGCGGCCCGGGTTGGACATGAAGAATGCGAGCAGATCTGCCTCCTTGGGCCTGAGCTGAACTCGTTCGTCTTCTCTGATCAACACACGGGCGTCAAGCTCGAGGGTTAGCGAGCCAACATGGATCTCGCGCGGCGTGAGACACTCAGCTACCTGGCGGACGCGGTAGAGGAGCTTGCGCGAAGTAAACGGAGGCGTCATGAATGCATCGGCTGTACTGCCCACGCTTTCGTGACCCTTTTCGAGGAGCAGGATCGTCGGCACGCCTTCTATCCGTGCCCTTACCGCGTCGAGCATTTTGTAGCCATTTGAGCCAAACGAGACGACGTCGACCACAGCGAGATCGGGTCGCGCTGTTCGTACCCGGCTGGAGACCTGACGCTGGGTACTCGCCACGGCAACTTGGTAGCCCTTGCGCTCCAGGCTGGGCACCAGTAGATCGGCTGCCGTGACATCCTTCTCAACAAATAAGATTCTCAAACTCATCACTTTCAGGCTGGATCAAACAGTGATTCGTCCCAGCCAAATCGGTCAACGCTGGGATGCCGGCTTACAAAGAACGCAGTGCATAGTAACGACGGTGTACGCGAAACAGATTCCCACGATCTCGGTTCAAGAACCTATTGGCAAGCCAGTGCATTATACCCAAGAACCCCATTTTGTGCAACCGCGCAATACACCATGCCGGGAACCCCCGCGAGCGAGTTGGGCAAGGGCCTTTTCCACATGTGATTTCTACCAGATTCTATTCTAGAATATATGATCGTTCCTTTGACAGGGGCCGCGAGATGTGCTATAGTCAGGAATGTAACGCGTGGAGGAAAGATGCTCGGTGCACTGCGCATCCTGCGATACAGCATAAGTGATCTGTGGGAGGAGTTTGTCGTCCTGGCTACACTCAACGTGGTTTGGAGCCTGTCCGCGTTGGTGCCCGTACTCCCTATCTTTTTTGTCTCAAACCCGATCCCCCTGATGGCGACCAGCCTGGTGCTTGGCCTGCCGCTGCCTGTCGTTTCCGGAGCGTTGTGTCACGTGACTAACCAGGTTGCACGTGGGCAAGTGGCGACGTGGAGCCTGTTTGCAGAAGGGGTCCGGCGCTATTGGGCGAAAAGCCTTGCCGTCGCCGGTGTGAATCTGCTTGCCCTCGCCGTGTTGATCGGCAACCTGAGATTTTATACATTCGTCGTCACGGAGGCGTGGGCGAATGTAGCGCTGAGTGCCTGGATCGTCGTGGGACTGTTCTGGGGCCTGGTGCAGATCTATTGGTTTCCCATGATCCTGGAGATCAAGAGCGAAAAGGTGCTCGAAGCTATGCGCCGTGCCATCGCGCTCGTGATTATCTCGCCGGGCTTTAGCGTGTTGGTAGGCATCGTGGCATCCCTGGTGATCGTGGTTTGTGCCCTCACTGCAGTCCCTGTACTCACCCTGATGGCCTCTCTGCTTTTGCTGCTGAGCAATCACGCGACGCGCAGCCGGCTGGCATCTGCGCAGAAAAAAACGTATCGACCACGCGAGATCGAGAAAGCGTAACCAGTCTATGGGTGTCGCACGCTCCCGATCTCCTGCCTCAACAGGGGCATCGCCGCTTCCAGCGCACGCGCTCTATGGCTGATCCGGTTCTTTTCAGTGGGGGGGAGCTCGGCCATCGTCAATCCGTCGTAGCCATCCACGATGAATACGGGGTCGTAGCCAAAGCCCATGCTGCCCCGCGGCTCAACCCCGATCTTACCCTCTACGGCGCCCTGCGCTATGCCAATCACCCCCTCTGGCCCGGCCAGGGCCACCACGCAACGAAAGCGTGCGGATCTTGCCTCGAGCGGTACGTCTGCCAACTCACCCAGCAGCTTGCGGTAGCGAGTGGCATCCGTAGTTCCCGGACCGGCATAGCGGGCCGAATAGACTCCAGGTGCGCCACCGAGGGCATCTACCTCCAAGCCCGAGTCGTCGGCCAGCGTGAGCAGCCCCGACACCCGGGCAAATTCCTCTGCTTTCAGGCGGGCGTTCTCTTCGAACGTCTCCCCTGTCTCTTCCACATCGAGATCCAGCCCTTCGTGCACCGGGAATGTGATCTCGATCTCTGGCGGCAGGCCTTCCTCCAAAATCTCCTTGTACTCGCGCATCTTGCCACGGTTGTTTGTCGCTACCAATAACTGGACCATGCTTCCCTCCCTCTCGCACTTGGACTATACCATCCCCAACTCCATCCCGCAAATCTCCCCATCCCACAAATCTCGGCGTCCAACAGACCGGCTCACCAACCTTCCCCCCTTCCAAGCTTCCAATCTTTTCTTCTTTGCGGTACAATAGGAGCGGACGAGCTTTAAGACACATGGCGAGGTGAGGTATGAGTGGATCTGCGAGTTTGTTCGACACGACCGTGGGGATCGTGGCTGTGGTGGCGGCCATCCTGGCTGCCCTGGCCTTGATCGGTGTCTTTTTCCTGCTGGTGCGCCAGCAGCGCCTGCTGCGTACCTACCATCGCTTTATGTCAGGTGCATCGGGTGATAGCCTGGAAGCAGTTCTACAAGAACATATTGCCACCATTCACGATACAGGCCAGCGCGTTGCCGCAGTCGAGCAGCTCACCCGCCGCCTTGAAAAATCTGGCTACTTTTCCTTCCAGCACCTGGGAGTCGTGCGCTACAATCCCTTCCAGGATACGGGCAGTGACCAGAGCTTTGCCGTGGCTCTCGTCGACGGCCATGGCAATGGCGTTGTCCTCTCCAGCCTGCACGCGCGCGACGTCACCCGCGTCTATGCCAAGCCCCTGTCCAAGTGGGAATCCACCTACCAGCTCACGGACGAGGAGAAGCAGGCCATCGCGCTGGCGTATCAAAAAAAATGACAGGTGACAAGTGACAATGTGCAATGGCGCATTCCGATCAGAGCTTCTCTTGACAAATCACGGGGCCGGTGTTATAGTAGCGCCCGGTACCGGATATTCTCACGCACCACGCTTCATGCTTCACATCTCATGCACCGGTGCCTAACATGCACAAAGGAGTAGAACCGTGTTCGGACGAGAAAAACAGCCGATCGCCCTCGACCGCATCGAGGTGACCGTCGGGCCGACGGCCAACATCAATGGCGACCTCGAGTGCGACGGCATTGTCAAGATCGACGGCGTGTACCAGGGCAGCATCAAGACCGTGAGTAACGTCATCATCAGCGAAAAGGCGTGCGTCGATGCGCACATTGAAGCGCAGAACGTATCCGTGTCGGGCCAGGCGAAGGGTTCGATTGTAGCCAAGGGCCGGCTGGAGATCCTGTCCACCGGTCGCGTGTGGGCCGACGTCACCGTGACCAGCTTTTTGCTGGATGACGGCGGCAAGCTACATGGCTCGCTGACGATGTTTGGCACCGAGCCAGCGCCCGAGTCGTTCGACGTACCGGCCCCGCGGCGTGCTGCCACCGACCTCAACTCTGTCGAGCTGCCGCCCATCTCCGAGCCGGCTGCAGAAGTGCAGGCAGGATAGTGTGTCTCTAACTCGGCCGTTGACTGGGGTGACTGGTGTGTAGTACACGACGGAGTTGAAAGGAGTAGGCGGATGGCTACCGGTTATGTGTACGATCCCATTTACCTGGAGCACGATCTGCGCGGTCACCCCGAAAACCAGCAGCGCCTGAAGAGCATCCTGCGCGTGCTGGAGGAGCGCGACCTCCTGCCTCGCCTCATTCCCATCGATGCCCGGCCAGTTTCTCGCGAGCGGCTGGAGCGGGTGCACACCTCACGTTATATCGAGCAGGTGGAGCGCGTCGCGGCACAGGGCGGGGGCCATCTCGACATGGATACCTACGTGCGCGGCGCGTCTTACGATGCGGCGCTGATGGCTGCCGGCGGCCTGATCGAGGCGACGCGCGCTGTGCTCGACGGCGAGGTGGAAAACGCCTTTGGCCTTGTCCGCCCGCCGGGCCATCACGCCCTGAGCAACCGGGGCATGGGCTTTTGCCTCTTTAACAACATTGCAGTTGCCGCGCGCTATGCCCTGGCGGAGCGTGACGTCGACCGCGTGCTGATCGTCGATTTCGATGTTCATCATGGCAATGGTACCCAGGACGAGTTCGAGGCCGATCCAGCCGTGATGCTGATCTCGACACACCAATACCCCCACTATCCGGGCACGGGGCATTGGAGCGAGATGGGCACAGGTGCCGGTGAGGGGAGTATTGTCAACGTGCCCGTGCCAGGTGGCATCGGCGACGAGGGGTTCGCGCGCATCTTGGCAGAGATTGTCTCGCCTGCTGCCTGGCGTTTTCAGCCTCAGCTCATCCTCGTGTCAGCCGGCTATGACGCGCACTGGGACGATCCACTCGCCTATTTGCAGCTCTCCATCGGCGGTTACACGGCCATTGCCCGCGCCCTCAAAGCGCTTGCTGGCGAATTATGCCAGGGGCGCCTGGTATTCACCCTTGAAGGCGGTTACCACCTCGACGCGCTCAGCTACGGCGTCCTCAACACCTTTGGTGTACTGCTCGACGGCCAAGCATGGGAGCTCGTCGACCCCCTCGGCCCGTCGCCCCGCGCCGAGCGCCCCGTCGACGACGTCATCGCCCGCGTGCTCGC
Organism: Anaerolineae bacterium; assembly: GCA_016929795.1. Next base: position 17,420 of record JAFGIA010000339.1, on the reverse strand, counting down.
CGCCCATGGCTGGGACTGAGAAAAGCGTTACACAGAGATACACAGAGACAAACGGAGATACACAGAGAATAAGAAGAGGTAGGTTCCTGCCCGACGGACAGAGACCCACCTCGTTACGATTACTGCTGGCCGCTAGCTGCTCCCCGTGTCGTCCACGGCCTTGCTTCTAGAACTCCTGGTACACGACCTCTTCGTACCAACCCTCTACCAGGTTCTTGTGCCGTAGCTCGTCTTTGGCCATCGCCTCGAGCAAGTTGCGGATATCGCCGCTGTTCTGCTCGGCCAATCCACGGTACAGCTCGTACGACTGCTGCTCCTTTTTCGCCGCAAAGATGCACACATCCTGGAAGGTTGCGTCGGGGCCCAACGGTTGTGCTACCAGGTGATCCGCGATCTTGTAATCCTCGATGTTCGCTGCCTGGAGCTTGGCGACAGAGGCCCGGATCCCGGCAGGCGACGCCAGCATCTTTTCGAGTGCTTGCTTGTGGCCCATCTCTTCCTGCGCGAGCTCGCGCAGCAGCCCCTTGATGTGCTCTGTCTCGACCATCTCGACGGCATCTCGATACAGCTCGTACGACTCGATCTCTCCCTGGATCGCATCCTTCAGGATTTCTTCTACACTCACTGTCTCCTCCTCTTTGAGTAAATTTTAGTCTTTCTTTTCATCCCTGATCCGCCACCCATGCGTATAGACGTTCAACGCCTTGCCACGCAGGTAGCCGAGCAGGGTACAGTTCAACGCCTCAGCCAGCTCGACGGCAAGAGACGTGGGCGACGAGATGGAAGCGACGATGGGCACGCCCAGGCGCACCCCTTTGGCAACCATCTCGTAGCTCGCCCGGCCGGTGGACATCACGATCTTGTCGCGAAGCGGGATACCACGCAGCAGGCAGTAGCCCATCGCCTTGTCGACGGCGTTGTGGCGGCCAATGTCCTCGGCCACTATCACCACACGCCCGTGCGCGTCAAAGACGGCCGCCGCGTGGATGCCGCCCGCTATGCGGTACGCTTCCTGCTGGCGTGTCATCTGGCCGACGAGATGGGGCAGGACGTGGGCTGCGACACGCAGGTCGCCATTGATCGGCGCCAGGCCCTCTGCCATCTCGGCTGCGTCGGTGCGCCCACAGCCCGAGCGAATAAGCGACGCCACTTCTGGACGGATCGGCGGCTCCATGCCTGGCATGAGTCGCAAGTCGACCCTGTTGCGCGACTCGTCGAGTGCGTCTCCCTCTGTCACAAGGTCAGGTACCGCGTGGCCGCAGTGCTGCACCAGGGCGATGTGCGCCAGATCGGCGACGATCCCTTCACCGAGGCAGAAACCGGCAGCCAGCTCTTTCTCCATTCCTGGCGTGCGCATTAGCACCGCGACCGGGTGACCGTTCACCCGGATCTCGAGGGGCTCTTCCACTACCACGCCCCCATCGACGATCTCGCCTCCTTCTTCCGTCACACGGTGGATCGACCATGACATGATTCCGGGGATCGAGATCTTCTCCGGCCGGTATGGCTGCCGATAACGCTTCAAACCTTCTCCTTGATCAATTTTTCCAGACTCCCAACCCGCGCCGCCAGCGCTACACACATCAACAGAGCCGACCTACATCCCCCAGATGATTGAGATGATGCTACCCTATTCCACAGGCATCGAGAGCAGCGTATCGCGGCCGACGATGATCCGGATGTCGAACTGGCTAGTCAGGTTCGAGCTGCGGCGCACATTCTCGGGTGTCACCTGGAAGAGCTCGATCAGGCGCTCCAGGGTGTAGGCCTTGTCCGTGTAATCGACGATGACTGTGCTCGGATAGTCGAGGCGGTCCGCATCGCCAAACTCGACGACCTGGAACCCCTGTTCCAGCAACATGGCTGCGATACGTGCAGCAAAATTGGGCTCTGACGTGCCGTTTTGCACCGCGATGCGAGCCCCTTCCTCTGCAAGCTGCTCCAATCCCTCGATCTGGATCGGTGCCAACGTCGGCGTTGGGGTTGGCGGCGCAGGGGTGGACGTCGGCTCGACATGAACGGGGGCGCTAAAGAGGTCGCTCACGGCCGGGTCGATCAGGTCCCAGCGCGGCAACTGGACCGATGCCCCTGTCTCTGTCTTGTGGCTCTTGACATAGGGGTGATCGAGCACAATCTGTTTCAGGTTCTCCATGTCAATGTCAGGAGCGAGCATCGCCAGCTCGACCATCTCGTTGAGCGTCATGTCGGTCAGGACCATGTGTCCCATCGTCGCAATGAGTGACGGCAGCTTGGGAATGATGTTCAGGCTAAGGGCGCGCTCACGAATGGCGATCAGAATCAATTGTTGGCGGTCGGCACGGTCAAAGTCGCTGGTGCTCATCCGCGACCGCGCATAAGTAAGAGCCCGCTGGCCATTCATGTGCTGCCAACCGGCGTCAAAGTGCACCGTCTTGTAGGCGTACGGGTCACCGGGCCGTGGGTCGGGATACATAGTATCATGCAAGGCACGGGGCACGTTCACATCGATGCCGCCTAACGTATCGACTAGCTGCTTAAAACCGTCAAAATCGACCATTACGTAATAGTCGATCGGGATGCCAAAGTTGTGTTCGATGGTGCGCTTGAGCAGGGCCGGGCCCCCACCCGGATAGTTGTAGGTGTATCCCCACACATTTGCCACATTGATCCGCTGTTCGCCATAGCCTGGAATATTCAGGTAGAGGTCGCGCGGGATCGACATCATGCCGACGGACTTGGACAAAGGATCCACCGTGACGATGATGATCGTGTCGGTGCGGTAGCCCCATCCCTTGCTGCTACGCCTGTCGATACCGAGCAGCAGGACGTTGATCCGCTCCTCCGACATCTCGGTCGAAGCACGCTGTGGGGGGGTATATGACAGGTTGAGCGCACTCGCCACCGGCGTCATTTCGGGAAGTTCTGGGATCGGCTCCACCTCCATCTCTGCTTCGGCGGCTACATCTGCCGGGCGGAAGGATGGGAACTGGACGACGGGCAGGGAGGGCAGGTCGGTTTGCGCCACAATGGCACGCACTGTCGCGTAGAACAGATAGCCCGAATAGAGCCCTCCCAGGATAAAGACGACCAGGAAGAAGCCAATAAAGAGCCGTAGCCACAAGGATGGGCGGCTGTGCTGCCTCGGCACATCTCTTTTGTTCGTTGTCGTAATACTCAAAATCCCTCCGGCATTTGCTTCGACCCATCTGCAAGCAGCCAGGTCTTTTGCAGCTAAGGGCGAGCGTAAACCGATTATACCACAGGACCCGCTCTATCGCAAAAAGGGAGAAATCCTGGTATAATGGCTGGCATGGTCCAGCATCGCCGCAATACCTGGCTTTTGGTCTTGATCATGATTGAGCTGGCGGGGGCTGCCGTGGTGTTGCGCTGGCTGTTCGCGCCTGCACCGATCGTCGCGCCGCTGCAATCCACCGCGACGCCTGCCCCACCTGCCACGATCTCGCTCCCATCCGGGCTTCCCCCAGACGTGCGTGCTTCCGTCGAGCGATGGGCAAGGATCCATTCCTACGTCTCTGCCCATGAGAGCGACGAGCCGGATCTGCGCGTGGCGTGGCGCAAGAGCCCTGGCGCCCGGCCTGTGGGCGAGTGGGTGCTGGTGGCGGCGGCTGCTTTTCCTACGTCGCGCCGCGACGTGACAGAAGGCGCTCTGCGCGACGCCTGGCTTGGCCGAGGCGGCATGGACGCAGGGGAGGAACTGCTCGTAGTCACACCCCAAGTCGGCGTCATTCTCGAGGCACTGTGGGGCGAGCACGGGAGCGATCCAGCCGTTGCCATCGTCGCGCCCGAAGAGATCGTGGACCGTGTGTGGGCGCGGAGTGAAGAGGGCAGCTACGATCATATAGCTATCGTCCCCTTTCATCAGCTCGATCCGCGGCTGTCACCCCTGGCGGTCGACGGCGTGCAGGCGCTCGATCCCGATCTTGATCTGGCCCGCTATCCGCTGGTGGCGCGCCTATGGGCGAAGGGGCAGCGGGCGGAGGTGGAATCGCTTGCCGCTAGCCTGGTCGAGGTAGGCGCATCGACGAACCGCCATCGTGAGCGCCTGACCGATCTGGTCGTGACAGGCGTGACGGCGCTCACGCGCGGGGTGGCGGTGCAAATCGAGGCGCACGGCGACCCTGCCTGGCCTGCACGTGGTGTGGCCGATCTCCTCGCCTCGGCCGACGTTACCCACGTCAGCAATGAAGTGTCGTTCGTGCCGGGGTGCGAGGCCCAGGTCGAAACCACTGCCTTTTGCGCTCGCCCCGAATACCTGGAGACGCTCCGTGCCGCCGGGGTCGACGTCGTCGAGCTGACGGGAAACCACAACCTAGACCTGGGCCCGGCTCCTGCCCGCGCCTCGCTTGCGCTATACCGGGAGGCGGGGATGCATGTCTTTGGCGGCGGCGAGGACGAGGCGGCTGCGCGCCGCCCTCTTGTGGTCGAGCACAACGGGAACCGAGTCTCTTTTCTCGGCTACAACACCTTTGGCCCACACTATGCCTGGGCCAGCGTCTCTGGTCCGGGGGCCGCGCGCTTTGCCATTGATGCTGTCGCGCATGACGTGGCGCAGGCAAAGGCACACGCGGGGCTGGTGCTCGTCACGATGCAATACACCGAGACGTACGATGTTCTGCCCCTGCCGCGCCAGGTCGCCGACTTTCATGCTGTAGCAGATGCCGGCGCCGACGTGGTGGTCGGAACCCAGGCCCACCAACCGCAGGCGATCGAGTTCTACGACGGCACACCGATCTTTTACGGCCTGGGCAACCTCTTTTTCGACCAGACCTGGTCGGCGCCTACCTGCCAGAGCCTGGTTGTCCGCCTCATCATTTATGATGGCCGGCTGCTTGTTGTCCGGCTCGTTCCCACGACTATGGATGCCGATTGTCAGCCCTATGTCGCTCCACCTGCCGAGCGTGATGCCATCCTGCGCGAGGTTTTTGAGGCCAGCGGCTGGTAGGGCATACCTGCCGTGGTCACCATGCTTTCAGGGGATCTCTTCTCTGGGTAAGAGACCCTACAGATCTAGCGAGTCGCGAAATGCGCATAGCTCCAGGTCATCCGGCTCACGCGCGGCGGCCTGATCAGCCACAGTGCGCGCGGCCGCGCGCTCCCCTATCTGCAGATAGGCATGGGCCAGGGCAATCTGGTATGCTGTCTTGCGGGGCGCAAGCTGCCCGGCCACTTTCCAATGCACCGCCGCCTTGGCCCACATTCCCATATCTCGGTAGCGCAGGCCGCGGTTGTAGTAGTCGAGGTCCGTGCGTAGATCGGGGTCCAGGTCAGCATCGTAGTAGCGCACCTCCCACTCGAAGGCTGGTGAGCTTTCCACCAACCAGTACGTGCTGAACGCGATGCCACCGAGTCGCACCAGGGTGGGGACCCATCCGCTCAATCCGGCAAGGATCCCGCCGACCACGGCGACGATGAGCAAGCCGCAAAGGATGAGCGCCGCAAAGTAGGCCACCCTGCTGCGAAAGGCAAGGCCGAGCGCGACCAGGCCACACGCACCGGCGAGTACATAATTGACCAACGCCACACGATCTCCGCGCTCTACCGTCGCTTCGTCTTTTACCTGTGCTGTGTCGGTTGGCTCGATCAAAACCCTTCCGACCAGCAGGTGAATCCACGTGTTGCCCACCATGGCAGGCAGCGGTTCCTCGCGCACCAACCGGGATGCGAGCGCTCCCTCGATCCACGCCGTGGCGCCCAGAAGCAGAAACAGCGCGACGAGCCAGCCGATGGACAAGCCGCTCTGCCTTTTTCGCTGCCGGATGCCGGTCATCCGCCCACACGACAGGCAACGGGGCTCATCACTGCGTGTCGGCCCACCACAGTAGGGGCAGCCAAAGGGGCTGATCTTGACCTCTGGCGGGGGAGGGGGCGCATCCGGTTCGGGTAGCGGGGCAGCCGGAGCCGGGGTATGCAAGATCGTGCGCGCAGGCTGGGACGGGGGGGGCATGGGGGGATCGGTGTGTGTCATGGCCTGGTCGGCCAGCCAGCGCAGGCCGGCGCGCGCCCGTTGGTTGTCAGGATTGAGGGTCAACACGTTCTCGAGGCAGATCTGCCGCTCGGCGGGATCGTCCACGATGCCGCTCAGCCACAGCCAGGCGCCCTCGACCTGATCGTCGAGGGCGATCACCTGCATCAAGAGATCGCGCGCTTGTTCTTTGCGGCCAGCGCGGGCGGCCGCAATGCCTGCCTGGAGTAATGCGTCGGTTTCGACCTCGTCCATCCGATCGTCCTTTATTGTCGGCGTTGTTGCCTATTATACCATAGGCTCTGAGCGTGCGACAAGATTGGGAATCGGGTATCGGGCATTGGCGCCTGTTCCCTGTTCCTGTTCCCCGATACCTGATGCCTGATCTCCTATACCTCCTCTCTCCACCCCAGGTGTCGTCGCAGCAGGCCCTGGTACAAGTCAACACTCCCTCTACCACTGGCAAAAGGTGCCGGATTGTGCTATAATCCTGCCGGTTAGCGAGCCAGCCTGGCGCCTCGCAGCCGGCTGCGCAATCCTCTGGATTGCTGTACAATGGATTGCGGCACAGGGCTCGCGCGAGAAACCGACAGGACAGAGAGGTTGTAAACGATATGAAGAGAGGCTGGGTGATTTTGTCGTTGCTGGTACTGCTGCTGGCAGCTTTGCTTTCAGCCCCACTTGCAACGGCGATGACTGTGTCTGCCCAGGAAAGCGAACCGGTTGTTCGTTTTTACCTGTTTTACAGCCAGACGTGCCCGCACTGTCACGAGATCATGGAGAATTACCTCCCGACAGTGTACGAGAAGTATGGCAACCAGGTCGAGTACGAGTACGTCGACATCTATAACAACCAGGAAGCGTACCTGACTATGCTTGCATTGGAGCAAAGTCTGGGTCTGCCCGAAAGCGAGCAGGGGTACGTCCCCACGCTGATCATCGGCGATAAGGTGATCGTAGGTGGCGGACCCGACGGGATCGAGGGCAAACTGGAAGGCTACATCGACGAGTACCTGGCACAGGGCGGGATCGACCTGCCATCGCTGGAGAATCTGCCCACGGTCGTGGTGCCTACTCCTGCGCCTGCCGTCGAGGTGTTAGTCTTTGTCGATCCGAGGGGCGCCGACGTCAATGCCCTGAACACACTCATGAGCACGCTGGCACAGCAGTATCCGAACCAGTTTCTGCCGTACGGCGCCGACGTGACCACGGCAGAGGTGGCGGCGGCACGCACCCAGCTCACCGACGCCATGGGGCTCGAGCCGCTTCCCGAGGGGACCCAGTCCCTGTTGATCGACCACCGACTGCTCGTGGAGATGGATGAGATCCAGGCCGAGCTTCCCGGACTGATCGAAGAGTACCTGGCGCAGGGTGGCATCAGCATCCCCCCCTGGGATGAGATGGTGGGTGACGCCACCCCGGTGCCCACGGCCCAGCCAGAGGCGACTGTGGGACCGGGCGGCGAGCCGATCTACCTCGCCTATTTTGAACAGGCTGGCTGCCAGGAGTGCGCGCGGACGACGTATGACCTGGACGTGATCAAAGCGCAGTATCCCCAGCTCGTGGTGGAGCAGTTCTCGATCGAGGAGCCGGATAATAAGGCGCTGAACGAGTGGCTGAGCGACAAGTATGGCGTTCCTGAGGAGGAGCGGCTGTCGACACCGATGATCTTTGTCGGTGACGACGTGTTGATCGGCACTGAGGCAATCCTGCAGCCAATGCTCGCGGCGGTGAGCAAATATGCCACCACAGGGGCGGAACGCACGTGGGAGGATTTCGATCCAGAGGCGGGGCGCGAGGGGATTCTCGACCGGTTCAGGAACTTTGGAGTGCTGACGGTGCTGGGCGCCGGGCTGATCGATGGCCTCAACCCATGCGCTTTTGCCACACTCGTCTTTTTCATCTCGTACATGGCGTTCACCGGGAGGCGTGGACGAGACATCTTGATCGTCGGCGTGACGTTTGCACTGGGCGTGTTCCTCACCTATCTGCTCGTCGGCGTCGGCTTGCTCAAGTTGATCCAATCACTTGACTTTTTCACGAGCCTCGGGCGCTGGGTCTATCTCCTCACTGCGCTGCTGTGCACGGTGCTGGCCATGCTCACCCTCCGCGATTATGGGCGTGCGCGCGAAGGCAAGGTGACCGAGATGACGCTCAAGCTGCCGATGAGCCTGCGACGGCAGATTAACAAGGTGATCCGTGAGGGGGCGCAGGTGCAGGCGTTTGGCGCCATGGCGTTCGTCACAGGGTTCGTCGTGTCGCTGATCGAGCTTGCCTGCACAGGGCAGGTGTACCTGCCGACCATCGTCTACGTCCTGAGCCAGCCCGACCTGGCGGCGCAGGCGTTTCTCTACCTGGTGTTCTACTGCCTCATGTTCGTGCTGCCTCTCGTCGTTGTCTTTGTCCTGGCCTACTTTGGGACGACGAGCGAGCAGTTGGGCCAGTTTGTGAATCGGCACACGGCGCTGATCAAGCTCGCCACAGGCGTCATTTTCGTTGGCCTGGCGCTGTGGATGACGTGGACGCTGGCACCGCTTTTTGGCATCCAGGCGCCCTGGATCTGGGTGTTGCTCGGCCTCGTAGTCGTCGCCGTGGCGGTGGGCGCGATTGTGCTCGATATGACAGGCCGCCGCCGGGCACCCGCCAAGAAGGTGCCAACAGGGGGCAGCAGCCACGCATGAACGAGACTGCGCTGTCGCGTCGCCTCTATTACGATGATCCGTACCTGATCGAGTTCGATGCACGGGTCGTCGAGTGCTTGGAATGGGAGGGCCGGCCCGCCGTCGTGCTTGATCACACCTCCTTCTATCCGACCGGCGGGGGGCAACCCCACGACGTCGGATTTCTCGACGACGTCGCAGTCGTCGACGTCGTCGAGCGCCAGAGCGATGGGGCTGTGATCCATGTGCTCGCTGGGCTGCTCGACGCGGATGCCGTGCATGGCCAGGTCGACGGGGAGCACCGCTTCGACCTGATGCAGCAGCACACAGGCCAGCATATCCTGTCGGCCGTGTTTGTCGATCTACTCGACGCCAACACCGTCGGCTTTCACCTGTCGGACGAGTATGCGACCATCGACGTCGATTGTGCGCCACTGACGCAGGCACAGATCGACGAGGTGGAGCAGGTGGCAAACTGGATCGTGTTCGACAACTACCTGGTGGAAGCGCGCTTTGTGACCGACGAAGAGGTGGCGCGGCTGCCGCTGCGCAAGCCGCTGGCCCACGAGGGGCCGGTGCGCATCGTCGAGATAAAGGATGTCGACTTTTCGGCGTGCGGCGGCACCCACGTGCTTGAAACAGGCGAGATCGGCTTGATCAAGATCGTGCGAACCGAGCGGCGCAATACCGAGACGCGGATCGAGTTCCTGTGCGGCGGGCGGGCGCTGAGCGACTATCGCGCCAAGAACGCGCTGCTGCTGGACGTGGCACGAGAGTACACAGTCGGCTTCTGGGAGCTGGGTGACCTGCTGAAGCGTATGGCAGGCGAGTTGAAAGAAACGCGGCGCGACCTGCGCGACCTGCGTGACAAGCTGCTCGATGCCGAGGCGACCGCGTTGTGGCATGAAGCCGAGCGGGCTGGCGTGGTGTGTTTGGTGCGCGCCTGGCTGTCCGGCAGGACGCCCGACGATCTGAAGCACCTGGCGCAGCGCTTGGTGGAGCGACACCGCACGGTGGCTCTGCTGGGTGCCGGTGAGGCGGGTGAGAAGGGCTTTTTCACCTTTGCTCGCTCCGCGGACGTCGACCTGCACATGGGCAACTTGGTGCGCCAGGCATGCCAGGTGATTGGCGGTGGCGGCGGCGGCCGGCCCGAGTTCGCCCAGGGCGGCGGCCCGGAAGGGGCGCGGGTGGCCGAGGCGCTCGACGAGGTATATCGTTCGACTGTGGGCGCGCTGGCAGGCTAAGCTTTGGAAAGAATGGAAAGCTGGAAGGCTGGAAGGCTGGAAGACGGCCCAATCTTCCAGCCTTCCAGTCTTCCAGGGGCCAATGTCAAGCACCAGACGGAGGGAGAATGCTGGCAATTGTAGGCGGTACGGTCCACACGATAGCGGATGGGGTCAAGCCGGGCTATACGGTCCTGATCCGCGACGACAAGATCGAGGGGGTTGTGCCGCCCGGGCCGGTGCCGGAAGGGTACGAGATACTCGACGCCAACGGCCAGATCGTCCTGCCCGGCCTGGTCGACGCGCGCACCAGTGCCGGTCTGTATGGTGACGGCAGTGGCTTTCAGAACGCCGACCACGAGGAGATAACTGATCCGGACACGGCGTGGGTGCGCGCCCTCGACGCGCTCGATCCGCACGATCCTGTCTTTGCCGACGCGCGCGCGGCAGGCGTCACTACCCTGCTCACAGGTCCCGGCACGACAAACGTCGCGGGTGGGCTGAGTGTGGTGATCAAGACGGCCGGTAACACGGCAGAGGCCATGATCGTGCGCGAGCCGGCAGGGTTGCAGATCGGCCTCGGCCGTCCGCCCGTGACCGCCTACCAAGGTAAGAACAAGCTCTGGACACGCATGGGCGTCGTGGCGCTGCTGCGCGAGCGGCTGACCGCGGCGCGCGCGTATTTGAACAAACAGGAGCGCGCGGCCGAGAAAGAAAAGGACCCGCCGGAGCACAATGTGCGCCTGGCACCCTATGCTGGCCTGCTGCGCCGTGAGTACCCCGCCCGCGTGCGCGTGGCAACGGCCGAGGACGCGTGGACGGCGCTGCGCCTGGCGGATGAGTTTGGCTTTGACCTGGTGTTGGAGCAGCTTACAGAGGGGCATCGGGCGGGCTTGCCCGACGAGCTGGCGCGGCGCCAGCGCTCTACCCAACGTTGTGTGCCATGTGTGCTCGGGCCGATGATGAAGGCAGGTCGCACCCTGGAGACCAAGGCGCTGACCTTTCAGACGGCGGTGGCCCTCGTCGAGGCCGGCGTGCCGGTGGCGCTATGCACAGGGCATCCCTCGCGCCCCGTCGGGTTCTTGATGCTCGAGGCAGGGCTCGCCGTGCGCGCCGGCTTGACTGAAGAGGCGGCACTGCGCGCGGTGACGATCCACGCGGCCGAAGCACTCGGACTGGCCGACAGGATCGGCTCGCTGGAGACCGGCAAGGATGCGGATGTGATCGTGTACGAGGGCGATCCCTTCCTGCCGACAAGCCAGGTGAGAACCACACTCATCGGCGGGCAGGTGGTGTATGCCGCCTGACAAAGCACAGGCGCTGCCCGAGCCATTTGCCAGTGCGCTGGCCGAGTCGCTCGCCAGCCTGGAACGGGATGACGAGGTCGAAGCGGTCTTTCTCGGCGGTTCGCTGGCGGCGGGCGACCCGGCGCCCTGTAGCGACATCGACCTGGTGGTGATCAAGAGCGTGGACGTCGAGGTGATGGAGCGTTATGCACGCTATGTGCATGGGGTGCAGGTGCAGGTGATTTCCGGGCCGCCGCTGCAATTCGACGTCTGGCTGGAGCGCGACAGGCCACAGGGCACCGTCCTCCGCCAGCTTGCCGACGGGTGGCTGCTGTTTGACCGCCATGGGCTGGGCGCGGAATATATGCAGCGTGCGCGAGACGCGATCGCCGCAGGCTTGGCGCCGATGAGTCAGCCCCAGATCCGGTCGCGCCGTTTTCTGTTGACCGAGGCGCTGGACGATGTGCGCGACTGCGCATGCAACCCCGCTCAGGCGCGCTGGCTGATGAATATCGAGTTGGTGTTCGCGGTCGAGACGGCATTTCTGTGGCACCAACAGTGGACGCCCAAGGCCAAGCGAGCCCTGGCCGAGATCCATGCTCTGGATAAAGATCTGGGGGCACTGTGCGACCAGTACTTTGACGCGACAGAGTTGTGCTACCAGCAGGCGGCGTTCGAGGCGCTGGTGGCCCATGTGCTCGCACCGCTGAGTGGGGAGCTGCGCGAGGAGTGGACCCGTCCGCCGGAGCCGGTGGTGCGCAATGAAGGGAGTGGCTAGAGATGCTGGCGATCATAAATGGGCATCTATTCCCGGTGAGTGACGTGCCGATCGAGCAGGGAGCTGTGCTCGTCGATGGGGGGAAGATTGTCGCCGTGGGTGCCGGGCTGACGATCCCGGAGGGGGCACACGTGATGGATGCCGCTGGCTGCCACGTCTACCCCGGGCTGGTCGACGCGCACACACACCACGGGGTGTACGCCGAAGAGACCGGTCCCGAGGGCGCCGATGGCAACGAGATGACCGATCCAGTAACGCCCCACGTTCGTGCCCTCGACAGCCTGAACTGGTTCGATCCCGGATTCGACGAGGCGGTGGCAAATGGGGTGACGGCAGTGCAGGTGCTACCGGGCAGCGGGAACGTGATCGGCGGGCAGGGTGTGGCAGTCAAGACGTGGGGCACCCGGCCAGAGCCGCGCGTGCTCGTCGAGCCATCAGGGCTCAAAATGGCGCTGGGGGAGAATCCCAAGCGCGTGTATGGCGGCAAGAAAAAGACGCCGTCGACGCGGCTGGGCAATGCGGCAGTGATGCGCGAGGCATTTGTACAGGCACGCAGCTATCGGGCCAAATGGGAGAAAGGCAAGGGGGAGCGCAACCTGCGCTGGGAGATTTTGGTCGATGTGCTCGACGGGCGGCTGCCGGCGCACTGCCATGCACACCGCGCGGACGACATCCTGACGGCGATCCGGATCGCGCGCGAGTTTGGCTTCCGGGTGACGATCGAGCACTGCACCGAGGGGCACAAGGTGGCGGATGAGCTGGCCGAGGCGGGTGTGATGTGCACTGTGGGGCCGCTGCTGACGGGCAAGAGCAAGCAGGAACTGAAGGACCGCAGCTTTGAGACACCGGCGGCACTCGAGCGCGCAGGCGTGATCTTTGGCCTGACGACTGACCACCCGGTGATCCCGGCCTACAGCCTGCCCTTGTGCGCCGCTTACGCCGTGAGCGCCGGGCTGAGCCGCGAGCGGGCGCTGCGCGCCATCACACTCGATCCCGCCCGCGTGGCGGAAATCGACGGACGCGTGGGCAGCCTGGTGGTGGGCAAGGACGCCGACCTGGTCATCGCGTCGGGGGATATTCTCGACCCGCGTACCCGTGTCCTGACCACCATCGTGGATGGCCAGGTAGCCTGGCAGCTCGAGGACCGGCCGCGGATTTAGGGCACGCGCGCGTGGCACAATCCTCTGGATTGTGCTACGGGGCGCGCCTGTAGCGCAACCCTCCGGGTTGCAAGCCTTACCTTGCGGATATAGGCAACGAACAGGAAAGTGGCCGTGCTCGATGCGTTCATTGTCTTGATGCTGCTCCTTTTCCTGGCTAGCTGCCTCGCAGCTATAGCGCCGATCGCGAATCTCGAGATGAAGGCGCGCAGGACGCTAGAAATCGACGCCGACCTCAAACGCGACGCCTTACATCGCGTACTTGTCTGGGACATCCGTTCTGGCATCTTTTTTGCCTTGGCGGCTTTTCTCCTACCATGGACTATATCGGAGGCGCCGCCACCCACTCTCGGCGCAGTTCTCGCTTCTGCCACAGTCTCACTGGTGATTGGAGCCCTGGGGGCTCTGGCTCTATTGGGCTGGACGCACGTTGTAGTCTGGCAACTCGAGCAGGTCTGGATCCCGTTGCGGCGGAAGCGTGGGGCGCGAAAAACACCACTACCCGAAGAAAAACCAAGGGCTGACGTGAGGATCCTATAGATTGGACATAAAGATGTCTGCCGAGAGCGCAGAGATGACAGGCGGCGACCTATACGCCAACTGGGCGAAGGTGTACGATTATTTCTTTGGCGACCGCACGGCCGAGATCGAGTTTTGGGCGCGGATGGCGGCGCCATATGGCCGGCACGTGCTGGACCTGATGTGCGGCACGGCAGAGGTGAGCCTGGCGCTGGCTAGACGTGGGTTTGGCGTGACGGGCATGGACCTGTCGTCGGCGATGCTGGCGATAGGCGCCGAGCGGCTGGCGGCGGCAGCGGACTATCCGGCGCGCGGCGTGGCACCGGTGCAGGGCGACGCCGTGGCGCTCCCCCTGGCGGATGCTGCCTGCGATTTTGCCCTGGTCGGCGGCAATGGGTCGTTTAACCACCTGGACGCCGGGGGCGCAGCACGGGCGCTGGCCGAGCTGCGGCGGGTGGTAAGGCCGGGTGGCGGCGTAGGCATGGAGCTGCTCAACCCGCACTTACTCCCGGAGATCTATCCCGAGCGCTCCTTCGGCCCCTTCCGGCCCACGCCGCCCGGGGTGTGGGTGGAGAAAACGTCGGCCAACCGCTACGACCGAGACGCCGGCCTGTTTCACATCGAGCAGGTCACGCACTTTGAGATCGGCGGCGAGCAGGGCGAATTTGCCGAGTCATTCGCGCTGCACGCCTGGCTGCCGGAGCAGGTGCGTGCGCTGTTTGACGCCGCCGGATTCGCCAGCGTGCGTTTCTACGGGGGATATGACCTTGTCCCCTTTGACGAGTGGTCAGCCGACCTATTGGTGGTGGCGACCACCCCGGGATAATCTAGGATGTCAACAATCACAGGCCAATTCCCGGTGAGGATTGGGGGAAAACCCCTAAAAACCCCCGAATAGGCCTTGACAAAGGCCCATGTGCGTGGTATAATGACCTTAGTTTGTTGTTGCAACAAACTAAGGAGGGAGGGGTGAAGGGGCGCTACCGCACCGGCGATCAAACACTGCTACGTGAGATCAATCTCTCCACGGTGCTACGTTATCTCCACAGCCGTGCTCCCCTCTCGCGCTCAGGGCTGGCCGACCTCACTGGCCTGAACAAGACCACCGTCTCCAGCCTCGTCGAGGAACTGCTCGACCGTGAGTTGGTGTGTGAAGTGGGCATCGACAACTCGCGGGCCGGGCGGCCGGCGACGCTGCTCGACCTCAACCCGGATGCAGGAGCCATCGTCGGCGTGGCACTGGGCGTCGACTTTGTCGCTATTGTCCTCTCTGATTTTCGCGGCAACATCCGCTGGCGACGCAGACAGGTGACGGATCCCACTCAGAGCTGCGAGACGATGTTGGCGCTGACCCTCGACATGACTGAAGAAGCGGTCGCTGCGAACAGGGATCATGGTGCCCTGCGGCTGCTCGGCCTTGGGATCGCCACGCCGGGGACGGTTAACGTCGACGAAGGGGTTCTTATCTTTTCCCCCAACCTGCAGTGGCACAACGTGCCCTACCGCGCGATCTTTCAAGCGCGCCTGGCGCTGCCGGTGCTCGTCGACAATGACGCGAACGCGGCTGCGCTGGCTGAGCACATGTTCGGCGTCGCCCGCCAGGCACAGACCTTTGTCAGCATCTTTGCCGGCGTCGGCGTAGGCGGTGGGCTCTTTTTGAACGGCGAGCTGTACCGTGGCGCCGGCGGGCTGGCGGGCGAGATCGGCCATACCAACTTTGCGCTGGAGCACTATCGCCGCCCGTGCCGCTGTGGCCATCGGGGCTGCTGGGAGACGACTGTGGCCCAGGACTCGGTCGTAGAGCGCATCCGCGGCCGGTTGGTGGCGGGGCGCCAGAGCTTGGTGGCGCAGTTGATGGCCGAGCGGAACGCACCGCCCACCCTGGCGATGGTCGTCGAGGCCGCGCATGCAGGCGATGGTCAGGCCATCGAAGTCCTGGCCGAGACGGGGCATCTACTCGGCGTGGGCATCGCCAACCTGATCAATATCTTTAACCCCGAGATGATCGTGCTCGGTGGCCCACTCAGCACGGCCGGCGATTATCTCTTGCCGGCCATTCACCAGGCCATTGAGAACTCGACCTTGCCCGAGATCCGTGCCCAGGCACAAGTTGTGCTGTCGGCCTTTGGCGCCGATGCCAGCCTGATCGGTGCCGTGGCGTTGGTCGTGGATGACATTCTTGCCCGTCCCAGCAGTGTGGAGCGCCTGTCCAGGCATCCAGTGCGGGTGGCGTGAAGGAGGTGAGCCTATCGAAGAATGAGTCACTTGGGGAAACGCCTGTTCCTGACAGGAGGTTGGACGCTTGGATGTCCAGGATGGATGAATTGCATAAACAAAGGAGAGGAGAGATGAAACCCGTGAGAAAGC
Source organism: Anaerolineae bacterium (assembly GCA_016929795.1). The sequence continues at coordinate 1,465 of JAFGIA010000339.1, read as the reverse complement.
AAAATGCTTGGTACCTGGCGATGGTGGCCCTCATCGTCGCCTCGTTGTTCGTCGCCGCGTGTGGCGCTACACCCGAGCCGGAAGCCACCCAGGCGCCGGCACCGGAAGCTACCCAGGCCCCGGCTGCGCCGGCAGGTGAGGGCGAGCTGGAGATCTTTTCGTGGTGGACGGCAGGCGGTGAGGCCGATGGCCTGAACGCCATGTATGAGGTGTTTGCGGAGCAGTATCCGAACATCGAGATCGTGAACGCGACAGTAGCAGGCGGCGCCGGGTCGAACGCCAAGGCCGTGCTCGCCACGCGCATGCAGAGTGGCGACCCGCCCGATTCGTTCCAGGTGCACGCTGGCCACGAGCTGATCGACTCGTGGGTGGCGGCGGACAAGATGGAGCCGGTGACATTCATCTTTGAGGAGAATGGCTGGCTGGACAAATACCCGCCTGGCGTGATCGACGTCCTATCGATGGATGGCGAGATCTGGAGCGTGCCGGTCAACATCCACCGCTCGAACGTGCTCTGGTACAACAAGGCCGTGTTCGAAGCGAATGGCATCGAGCCGCCGACCACGTTTGACGAGTTCTTTGCCGCGGCTGACGTGCTGCAGGCAGCGGGTGTCACCCCTCTCGCCCTGGGCGACAATGGCATCTGGGCGTCGACGCACCTGATGGAGTCGGTGCTGCTGGGCGCGATGGGGCCGGAGGCGTACCGCGGCCTCTGGACCGGCGAGACGACCTGGGATGGGCCGGAGGTCAAGAGCGCGCTCGACACCTTCGCGCGCATGATGGAGTATGCGAATAGTGACCATGCCGCCCTATCGTGGGACCAGGCGGCGCAGCTCGTGGCCGATGGCGACGCGGCCATGACGATCATGGGCGACTGGGCGGAAGGCTACTTCAAGTCGATCGGCATGACGCCCAATGTCGAGTTTGGCTATGTGCCTTCGCCGGGCACCGGTGGCACCTTCATCATGCTGTCGGACTCGTTTGGCCTGCCCAAGGGGGCGCCGCACCGCGACAATGCGATCGCGTGGCTCACCCTGGCTGGCTCGAAAGAAGGGCAGGATGCCTTTAACCCGCTCAAGGGCTCGATCCCGGCGCGGACGGATGGCGACCGCTCGCTGTACGACGAGTACCTCCAGTCGGCGATGGACGATTTCGGCTCGAACGAGATCGCTCCAAGCCTGGCGCACGGTGCCGCCGCATCGGAAGGGTGGGTGACCGCCTTTAACGATGCCATGACTCTCTTTGTCTCTGACCTCGACGTTGCAGCCGCTCAGTCGGCCATGACGCAGGCGTGTGTAGCCGCTGGGGTGTGCGGAGAAGCGCAGGCACCGGCAGGTGGCGAGCTGTCGGGCGAGTTGGAGATCTTTTCGTGGTGGACGGCCGGCGGCGAGGCCGATGGCCTGAATGCCATGTACGGGGTGTTTGCGGAGCAGTATCCGAACATCGAGATCGTGAACGCGACAGT
>JAFGIA010000338.1 GCA_016929795.1 Anaerolineae bacterium | reverse complement strand
TGCGCGGCCACGAGGACGCCGTGGTACACGCGGCGTGGGACCCACAGGGGCGGCGCATCGTGACCGCCGCAGAGGATGGCACGGCCCGGGTGTGGGAGGCCGAGACGGGCGAAGAGCTGCTCGTGCTGCGCGGCCAGGGGTACGTGATGAAACACGCGGCCTGGGACCCAGAGGGACGCCGCATCGTGACCGTGGGCCAGGATGGCACCGCCCGCGTGTGGGACGCCGAGACCGGGCAAGAGCTGGCCGTGCTGCGCGACCACAACGGGTCGATGGAGCACGTGGCATGGGATGGAGAGGGGCGGCGCATCGTGACCACCAGCAACGATGGCACCGCGCGCGTGTGGAATGCCGAGACCGGGCGGGAGCTGGCCGTGCTGCGCGGCCATCAGGCTACGGTGGTGCAGGCGGCGTGGGATGGCGCCGGGCGGCGCATCGTCACCGCGGGCGCCGACGGCACCGCCCGCGTGTGGGACGCCGAGACGGGCGAGGAGCTGCTCACCCTGAGCAAGCACACGGGCATCGTCTATCTCGCCGCGTGGGCCCCCCGGGGAGATCGCATCGTGACCGCCGGTGAGGATGGCACCGCCGGCGTGTGGGACGCCGAGACCGGCGAGCCCCTGGCCTGGCTGCTCGGCCACGCGGGTGCCGTGAAACAGGCAGCCTGGGATGGATCAGGACGCTACCTTGTGACTGCGGGCACCGACGACACGGCGCGGGTGTGGGAGGCCGGCACCGGCCAGGCGCTGGCCGTGCTGCGCGGCCACCAGGACTGGGTGGCGCACGCAGCCTGGGATAGTGAGGGCCAGCGGATCGTGACCGCCAGCCACGATGGCACGGCGCGAATCTACTATGCCCACCTCCAGGACCTGGCGGCTGCGGGCTGCGTCCATGCCGTGCGCAACATGTCGCTGGACGAATGGTCCCGCTACATGGACGATCAACCCTACCGCGAAATATGCCCCGGCAAGCCCGTGCCGGGGCGGGATTTCTAAAAGCGCCGGCACCCCCGCCGGCACCCCCGCCGGCGCCCCCCGTAGCAATCTCTGCAATTTGAGCGCGGCCTCTGATTTATGACCATGCCTCGACTAACTCACCACCTGGTGCACCAGCGGTGGCGGGTCCGGTAGCTCGTCGCTCCAGCGATAAGCGGCGAGCAGGCGCTGCTGTACGCCCCACAGCTTGCCTTCGTCGTTGGCATGCACAGTCAGGAGGGGGGCCCCCTTTTCGACATAGTCGCCGACCTTGGCGTGGAGCACGACGCCCACGCCATGATCGATCTTGTCGCCCTTTTTCGCACGCCCTCCACCGAGCAGCATCGACGTCAGGCCCACCTCGCGCGCATTGAGGCTGGCCACATAGCCCGTGCGCGGCGCCACGACCTCACCCACGAAACGCGCCGCGGGCAGCTTGTCCGGGTTCTCGACATACGCCACGTCGCCGCCCTGGGCCGCGATCCACTCGACGAACTTGGCCCAGGCGCGGCGGCTGTTGAGCAGGTGCACCAGATCGGCACGCACCCCGGCTTCACTCTGCGCCGCACCCGCCACCAGGAGCATCTGCTCGGCAACGGCCAGGCAGTGTGCGCCAAAGTCGTCGGGCCCCTCGCCATGCAAGGTGGCAATCGCCTCTTTCAGCTCCAGTGCGTTGCCCACCGCGCAGCCCAGGGGTTGGTTCATATCCGAGATCAGGGCCCGCACCTTGCGCCCCACGTCGGTGCCAATGTACACCATCAGCTCTGCCAGCTCTAGCGCTTCTTTTTCCGTCTCCATGAATGCACCCTGGCCGACCTTGACATCAAGCACGATCCCGTTCGCCCCGGCGGCGATCTTTTTGCTCATGATCGAGCTCGCAATCAGCGGCAGACTTTCGACCGTGGCCGTCACGTCACGGAGCGCGTACAGCTTGCCGTCGGCGGGAACCAGGCCCGGCGCCTGGCCTGTGACCACCAGGCCGATCTCGGCGAGCTGTGCCCGAAACTCGTCCACCGACAGGTCCGCGCGAAACCCGGGGATCGATTCGAGCTTGTCGAGCGTCCCGCCAGTGAATCCCAGGCCCCGCCCCGACATCTTGCCGAGGCACACGCCCGCCGCGGCCACCAGGGGTGCCACGACGAGCGTCGTTTTATCGCCCACCCCACCTGTCGAGTGCTTGTCGACGACGAATGGCGCGATCTCTTGCAGGTTGAGCTGGTCACCTGAACGAACCATCGCCATCGTCAGGTCAATGATCTCCTGGCGGTCCATGCCGCGCAGGACAATGGCCATCAACCAGGCAGAGGCCTGATAATCGGGGATCGTTTCGCGGGTGAATCCCTGGATGAAAAAGTCGATCTCTTCCGCGCTGAGCGCGATCCCGTCGCGCTTGCGCGTGATAATGTCCACCGCTCTCATGACAGCCTCCAAGTAAAAGACACGATGCCCCAGTATATCACAAAGTACGAGATCGCCAAAGTTTCCCGGCGGATGACTTTTGTGGTATAATCGGCCCCAGAGGGAGGACGATGCCAAAGCGAATCCTGATCGTGGACGACGAAAAGCAGTTGGTTCACACTCTGCGGCAGATGCTGTTGCTGGAGCTGCCCGGCAGCAAGATCGATGCCGCCTACTCGGGCGAGGAAGCGCTGAGCAAGCTGGCCGATGGCCCTTACGATCTCATCGTCGCCGATCTGCGCATGCCCGGGTTCGACGGCCTGGAGCTGATCAAAGGAGTGCGTTATCTCGACGGAGCGGTGCCGATCATCCTGATGACCGGTTACGGCTCACAGGGTGTGGCGCACGAGGCAGCCCGGTTGGGGGTGGACCATTACGTCGCCAAGCCTTTCAATGTCCGCGAGATGATGGAGATCATTCACCAGCTCCTGGCGAGAGAGGATGCGTGTGCCTGACCTTATCGTCATCGGGGGCGGGCTGGCGGGCAGCGAGGCCGCCTGGCAGGCAGCGCAACGCGGCCTGGAGGTCGCGCTGTACGAGATGCGCCCTGCCGCAACGACCCCGGCACACGTCAGCGGCCACCTGGCAGAGCTGGTCTGCTCCAACTCGCTCGGCTCCAACCTGATCGACCGCGCGTCCGGGCTGCTGAAGGAGGAATTGAGGCACCTGGGGTCAATGGTCCTCGCCTGCGCCGACGCCTCGTCCGTGCCCGCGGGGGGCGCCCTGGCCGTCGATCGCAATGCCTTTTCCGAGTTGGTGACGCGCCGCGTCGAGGACCACCCGGCTATCACGCTCCACCGCCAGGAGGTGCGGGTGATCCCACAAGGCGCGCCCGTCGTGATCGCCACCGGCCCCCTGACCTCACCGGCCCTGGCGGACGAGATCGCAGCCCTCGCGGGGTCCGAGCATCTCTACTTCTATGACGCCATGGCCCCCATCGTCGCCGCCGATTCGATCGACCGGTCGATCGCCTTCCCCGCCAACCGCTATGGCCGGGGCGAGGACGAAGGCGACTATATCAACTGCCCCCTGACCGAGGACGAGTACACCCGGTTCGTGCACGAGCTGGTGAACGCCGCGACGATCCCGCTGCGCAGATTCGAAGAAGAGGATGCCCAATTCTTTGAGGCGTGCCTGCCTGTCGAAGTCCTCGCCCGGCGCGGGCACCAGGCCCTCGCCTTTGGCCCACTGCGCCCCGTCGGCCTGGCCGATCCACGCACCGGCCGCCGCCCCCACGCCGTCGTCCAGCTCCGCCAGGATAATAAAGCAGCTACTTTGTATAATCTCGTTGGATTTCAAACAAACCTGCGCTACGGCGAGCAGGAGCGCGTCTTTCGCCTGATCCCCGGCCTGGAAAACGCCGAGTTTGTGCGCTACGGCCAGATGCACCGCAATACCTTTCTCAACGCGCCGGCACACCTGCACCCCACGCTCCAGTTCCGCGGCCGCGACGATCTCTTTTTCGCCGGCCAGATCACCGGCACCGAGGGCTATGTCGGCTCCATCGCCAGCGGCCTCATCGCCGGCCTCAACGCCGCGCGCCTGATCCTCGGTCAAGAGCCCGTCACCCTGCCACCCACCACCATGGTCGGCGCGTTATGTCACTACGTCTCGGCCGCCGAGGCCGAAGGCTTTCAGCCGATGAAGGCCAACTTTGGCCTCCTCCCGCCGCCCGAGCCCTACCCGCGCAACAAGCGCGCCCGCTACGCCGCCTATGTCGAGCGGGCGCTGGCCGATTTGGCGCGGTTTATGGACGAGGCGGGGATCGAGCCGGTGACGGTGCAGATACCTGCAGCATAGGGCACGGGTGCCCAGTCAGCAAAAGCGCCGCCAGTCCGGTAGGACACAAGTTTCGCCTTGCTGCAGGGCCAATGTGGGGCAGGTGCCTCGTCTCCGACCGCCCCCCACCCTCTCGACACACCGGGTAAAACGCCAAAGGGTCAAAGGGTTCACACACGCCGCGCTCGTGCCCTGTGTAACACTTCCCAATGTGCCTGGCCTGCCTGTCCCTTGGCTGCGGATTGACCACACGGCAGTTTTGCAGTACAATACGCCCGCACACCATTTATACACGGGGAAGGACAATGGCCAACAAACACTTAATTGATCTACGCAGCGACACCGTCACCCTGCCCACCCCGGCCATGCGCCAGGCCATGTACGAGGCCGAGCTGGGCGACGACGTGTACGGCGAGGACCCGACCGTCAACCGCCTGGAGGCGCTGGCCGCCGAGCGGTTGGGCAAGGAAGCGGCCATGTTTGTGCCGAGCGGCACCATGGCCAACCTGACCGCCCTGCTTGCCCACTGCGCCCGCGGCGACGAGGCCATCATGGGCCACGTGGCCCACACCTTCCTCTTTGAGGCAGGCAGCTCATCGGCCGTCGGCGGCATCCACCCCCACACGGTGCCCAACCAACCCGACGGCACCCTGGCCCTGGAGGAGATCGAGGCCGCCATCCGGCCCGACAACGAGCACCACCCCCCCACGCGCCTGATCTGCCTGGAGAACACCCACAACCGCTGTGGCGGCGCCGTGCTTACGCCCGCGTACATGCACTCTGTGCGCGAGCTGGCCGACCGCCACGGGCTGGCCATCCATCTCGACGGTGCCCGCATCTTTAACGCCGCCGTCGCCCTCGGCCTGCCCGCCGCCGCCCTGGCGCGCGACGCCGACTCGGTCAGCTTTTGCCTGTCCAAGGGGCTGGCGGCACCCGTCGGCTCCCTTGTCTGCGGCACAGCCGGGCTCGTCCGCAGGGCTCGCCGCCAGCGCAAGATGCTGGGCGGCGGCATGCGCCAGGCAGGCGTCCTCGCCGCGGCTGGCATCGTCGCCCTGGAGCAGATGGTCGACCGCCTGGCCGACGATCACGCCCACGCCCGCCGGCTGGCCGAGGGGCTGGCCGCCCTGCCCGGCGTGCTCCTCGACCCCGCCCGCGTACAGACCAACCTGGTCATTTTTGAGCTGGCGCCTGGCGCGCCCGAGCCGCACGAGTTTGTCGCCGCGCTCGCCGCGCGCGGCGTCAAGCTGGGCGCCATCGGCGGCCGCCGCTTCCGCGCCGTCACCCACTATGGCCTCGAAACGAGCGACATCGACCGCGCGGTCGCGGCGGCGCGCGATGTGTTGGGCGCTTCCTGACAGGCGGCCAGGAGTGCGGACTGTGGTCCGGCACGAGCGCCGAGTGGTAACAGAAGTGAGGAGGTTCTATTGAGTCAAGTAAAACAGCTCCCACGCCGGCAGCGCGTGCGCAAGGCGCTGCTCTACCTGTCGCTCCTGCTCATGCCCATCACACTCTACTACTTTTCGCCCTACATCATCGTCGACGGCGCGGCGAATGGCCTTGTCAGCGCCAGCCTGATCGTTTTTGTCTGCATGTTCGTTGCCTCACTCTTGGCCGGGCGGGTATGGTGCGGCTGGCTTTGCCCCGCGGGTGCCCTGCAAGAGTTCGCGACGCCGGTCAACGACCGGCCGGCCCCGGGCGGCAAGGCGAATTGGATCAAGTGGGGCATCTGGCTGCCGTGGGTCGGCGCCATCGCCGCCCTGGCGGTCGGGGCCGGCGGCTTCCGCCGGGTCGAGCCCTTCTACAACCTCGACGGCGGCGTGACCCTGCTCCAGCCCTACTGGTACATGATCTACTACATCGTGATCGCCCTCTTTCTGGGGCTGGCGCTCCTCTTTGGGCGGCGCGCCGGGTGCCACTATGTGTGCTGGATGGCTCCGTTCATGATCCTGGGGCGCCGCATCCGCAACGCGGCCAACTGGCCTGCCCTGCGCCTCGAAGCGACCCCATCCGCCTGCACGAGCTGCGAGCGCTGCACGCGCACCTGCCCCATGGGCCTCGACGTCCACGCCATGGTGCAGCGTGCGGATATGGAGAACAGCGAGTGCATTCTGTGCGGCAACTGTGTCGACGGCTGCACCCAGGGCGCGATCCACTTTTCCTTCAGCGCCAACAGGAAACACGCGCCGGCAGCCGAGCAAGGAGACCAAAAGCCGCAGCCCAGACGGCCATGAAGTGGCCGTCCTACAGAGCTTCCGCCCGATGAATCGGGCTCAGAACCCCGTTCACGGGGTGCAAGCTTTGTAGCCGGGGTCATTCATGCCCCGGCGGTCTGC
>JAFGIA010000337.1 GCA_016929795.1 Anaerolineae bacterium | reverse complement strand
TCCATAGGAGCCCCAGTAGAAGGGGAGGGTCCAGAACTCCTGGTTCACATAAGAGTCATAGGTCCCTGCTGCAGCCACAGGCAATCCGACGATAGAGACCGCCCGGAGCATCCCCTCGACCAACCTCACCTGCCAGGCACGCGCGTCTTCCAAGCCGAGTATCTCTCGGCCGATGGCAGCATCCTCTTGGGCACCTATCTCTGCAAGAGTCCCCATATCTCGATCTTTATCACTCATAGTCTATATCCTACCGGCTTTCATCCCTGCTCACCCGGGGCGGATCCCATATCCGGGTCCAGGAGTACCTCCACCTCGGCATAGCCCAACGCCTGGCGCATCTCTTGCACGGCGGTCTGCAACACCGTATCCAGGTCGAGCGTCTCGCGCATGCGGGCCGTCACCTCGCCGACCAGCCGCTCCTGAGCAGCGCGGCGCTGCGTAGCCTGGTAGAGGCGGGCACTCTCCAGCGCATCCGCCAGCCGATGGGCCAGGTTCTCCAGTAGCGCGATCTCTTCCCGCGTCCAGGTAGCCCCACCCGGATCCGAGGACCCAGGCCGAGGCGGCACGGCCTCACCCCGATCATCTTTGGGCGCCGGCTTGCGAAAAACCAGTCCCCCGATGACCTGGTCTCGCACCTGGAGCGGAATGTCGAGCCGTCCGCCATCCTCACCAAGCCCCTCGTCCGAGGGGGGCCGAAGGGGGCCGAGGGGGGCGGGGGTGAACCCCACCCCTACCGGCGGCGCCTCAATCGGCACCACCCGCCCCCGCGTGTAGCGATAGCCCCGCTCGGAGCGGGACCGGATCAGCGCGCCCCACGCATGGCTGCTCGATTCACCATAGGCTCGCCGCGCCGACTCGAGCGCCTGCTGGCTCTCTGCAAAAAGGCGGGCATTGTCCAGCGTCACCGCTACCTGGTCGGCCATCGTCTGCAACGCCGCCAGGGCAGTCGCGTCAAACGCTTCCGCCTCTGCACTCTGCACCGTCAGCGCTCCCAACACCTCCCCTCGCGACCGCAGCGGCAGCGCCGCCTCCGACCGCGTTTCTGGCAACTCCGGGGTCGCCACACGCACGCCCCAAGAGGAGCCTGGGTCATCCGCCTCGGCCTGCAGCGCCACCCGCATCTGAGCATGGGCGATACTCCAGCCGACCACCCCCTGGCCCACCTCCACCCGGTGGCCGCGGGCCAGCATCGCCTGGCCTGCCTTGCCCGTCCCGGCCCGCAGCACTGCCCATTCCCCGGCCGGATCGGTCAAGAACAGGCCCACATAATAGAGCCCGAACCGCTCCCGGATCAGCTCCACCACCTGCGTGGCCAGCGCGTCCACATCCAGGATAGAGCTCGCCACTTGCCCCACCTCAGCCGACGCCTGCAAATAGACCGACCGCCGCTCCAGGTCAGCCGTGCGCTCGGCTACGCGCTGCTCCAGGCTGTCGATCAGGTGGCGCAGTTGGCTTGTCATCCCGTTAAAGGCCCGGGCCAGCACCCCAAACTCATCCTCACTCTCCACCGGCGCCACGCGGAGCAGGTCCCCGCCGGCGATGGCCGTCGCCGTCTCGGTCAACCCCTTCACCGGCCCCAGCGCCTGGCGCACCGTCAACACCACCAGACCCAGCAGCAATAACAGGCCGGTGACGCTGTAAGAGAGCCCAATCCGCCCCAGTCTGCGCAGGCCCAGGGAATAATCCTCATTGGGCTGCTGGACGACCACGCCCCAGCCATACTTCATCTCGTCCACATAGGCCTGCCACTGCTGACCGGATTCGTCGGTGAACGTGATCCGCCCCCGGCTGCCCGCCCGCAGCGCCTGCACCGGCGGATAAGCACTCAAATCGCCCAACGACGTGATCGGCAGCGTGCTGCTGATCTCACCCAACCCGGCCGGCATCTGCTGCGGATAGGCGATCACCAGGTCGTCGGCGTCGACCACGTACGAAAACCCGGCCTCACCCACCCCACTGAGCTGCACCTGCTCGGCCACGTCGGTCAATTCGCTGGCAAACATCCCCACGCCGACGATCTCCCCCGACTCCTGCCGGATGGGCGCCGATGCCACCAGCGCCGGCCGGCCGGTGGTGCGGCCGATCAGCGGCTGAAAGGTCAGAGGGGCACCGCCGATCGCGCCCTGGTACCAGGGCCGGTCACTATAGTCGGTCAGCGCCCCGGCGTCGTTGCGCGCCACATTCATTCCCTGCGGGTCGGTGGTGCTCACCAGGTACATGTGGGAGTGGGCCGCGGCCATCGCCTCCAGGATCGGCTTTTGCTGCACGGCATCCATGCCGACGATCGGGGGCAGCATCACCAACTGGTTCAACGCCGCCACACCCAGGTCCAGCCACATGGTGGTGTTGGCTGCCACCGCCCGGTTGGCCGCAGCCAGTCCTTCGTCGGCCTTAGACTGGATCTCGCCATCTGCGCGCGATAGCACCACTCCGACGATACCGGCGAACAACGGCGCGACCACTACCACCAACAGCACCATCAGCCGGGTCTGTACCCGGCCAGCCTGCGCCCGCCGCTCCGAAATCATCTGCCGGAATGCAGCATAAGCCAGCGTCATCGTGTATAGTGCACCGACCACCAGCGCCATCAAGGGGGTGAGCACCGGCCCGTGCAGCGTGCTCATCAGCGCCAAGGCTACTACCTGTGCTACCAGCAGCAGCCACACCATCTGCCGCGACGCCGCCGGCAAAGCCCTGTCGCGGATCAGCAGATAGACGAGGACTAGGACCGGCAGCGAGCCCGCCACGTAGGTCATCGCCGGTCGGAGCACCCTCGAGATCGTCCCCGACGCCGCCACCGCGAGACTCACGAACCCCCCTGCATAGCCGACCGGGGGGGTATACCACCACCGTGTTCCCCATAGCACGTCGCCCAGGGTCAACACGATCGGCAGGGCGCTCAAGGCGTAAACCAGAGGCCAGAGGAGTCTGATGCCGGACGGCCTGCCCCTCGGCATCCACTCGGGTTTGATCAGCCCCACCGTCACAATCAAGAGCCATGTTACCACAGGAGTCGACGACGCCACATAGAGCGGCAACCCGATCCGATACACCGGCGTGGGATCGAGAACCAGGCCTACACTCAGCGTGTTTATCGTAATCACCAGAAACAAGAGCGCTACGGCGCGGTTTGCCACGTGCCGGGGGTTCAGCAGCAGAATATACAGCATCAGAATAAACTCAAGAATGACCAGGAACCAGGCCACCAGTTGCAGCCATTGGCTTGTGGCGTGGATCATCACTTCACCTCCTCTCCACTGCCCGGGCTCTCCTCGCCAGGGTGCTCGCGCCCTGGCTCGATCTCTGGCCGAACCTGATCCTGTAGCCGAGTACCTCTCGGGCGAGTACCTCTCGGGCGAGTACCCTCGGCCCCCAGCCAAACCTCCACATCAAACAGCTCCAGAGCCTCTCCCATCTCGCTAATGGCTGTGCGAAGCACTGTATCGGTATCCAGGCTCTCCCGCATCCGGGCCGTCACCTCACCAATCAGTTGCTCCTGAGCAGCCCGCCGTTGCGTGTCCTGGTAAAGTCGCGCGCTCTCCAGTGCCACCTCCAACTGCGCCGTCAGCCCCATCAGCACCTGCTGCTCTTCGTCGGTCCACTCGCCCTCGCCGGCCCTTTTCCGAAAGCCCAACGCCCCCACAACGGCGTCGCGCACCTTG
>JAFGIA010000336.1 GCA_016929795.1 Anaerolineae bacterium | reverse complement strand
GTGAAACCGACCCGCCAGCCGCTGCCCACCGCCACATCCATCCCGAGGGAGACCAGCGCACCGACGCTGACCATTACGGCTACGGTTACCGTGATACCGACCTTCACACCTACGCCGACGTGGACGCCGTTGCCAACCGTGGAGCCGGCCGTCGACCCGCTGCTGGCCGGGTTGCCGGTGCGGTGGGGGTCCATCGCCCTGCCCATCGAGTCGGACGGGGACAGGCAGTGAGAGGAGTTTGAGATGGAAGACAAGACGACGCCGCACCTGCAGCCGGACGGGCACCAGACGGTCCTGACGGGCAGCGACTTTCTGGCCGGCCGCGAAGCGCATCTGCAGGCGCGACTGGATGAATTGGATGCCGAGTTGGCCGCTCTGGGGGATGTGCCGGACGACGTCGAGAGCCTGGAGCGCCAGGCTCTCGATGCCCTGCGCGCCCTGTCGGACCTGTTGGAGCCGCCTCAGCCGGCTGTGGCGCCAGTTCCGACAGTTGAGACAACGCCGGCGCCCCTGCCCGCGTCGGAGGCCCTTCCGGAGCGAAGGAGAGTGGCCCGACACAGGCGAGCGTGGCTCGTCGTCGGTATCGTCCTGGCACTGGCGATCACGACACTGGCGGTGATCTTGATCGCTTGGACGGTCGGGCCGACACTGCCAGGACGAGAGGACGGCCCTACCGCGGTCGTCCTGGCTACAGCTACCCATACCGCCGCGCCACCGACCGACACCACCTTCCGCCCCACGCGTACACCGGCTACGGCAACGCCGATCCCCTCTCCGACCGTCGTGGTGCCGGACCCGGTGGGTGCCGGCCCGGACGTCCCGATCCAGGTCCGAGAGGCCGTTCAGGCAGATGTGGTGCAAATCCTCGATGTGACCGGCACCTTGCGACTTGAGCTGCCGCTGAGTCTCATGGCCGTCAGCGTCCAGGTCGGTGGGGGTGTGCCGGTGCTTCAGTCTGTCCTGCCGACGGGCGGGGCAGGCGTATTTCCAGGATCGACTCCCTTTGGCGAGAGAGGGGATGTGCTTGCCGCGATACCGCGCGCAGCAGCGCCGGCGGGTCTTTGGCAGGTGCGGCCCGGCGACCGGCTCGTCGGCTGCAACAGTGACGGTGCCCGCCACGAGTACCGGGTCACAACTGCCGGCACCTGGCCCCTGGAGCGGCTGCAGCAGATGCTGCCTGGAGTCGTCTCCCATGCTGCGACGGACCGGCTTGCGAGCGGCACCGTGCTGCTGTACACACCCCTTGACGAATCGAGCGCCTGGGTCGTCGAGGCCCGGCTGCAACACGAGGAGGAGCGAAGATGAGACTCGGTGACCTGCCCCTGGATCTGCTCCAGGAGACCGCGGCGGCCCTGGCTCACTACGTGCGAGCGCGGCACGGACGAAAGCTGCGCCAGGAAAGATCACGCCTGCAGGACGAGCTGCAGGACATGCGCACCGACCTGGCCGAGATCCAGGCCCTGTCTACGGGCGTGGAGTGGAGTCTGGAGGGAGAGATCGATGCATAAACGTACACAATCGCTGGTCTTGTTGCTCCTCGCCGGCCTGCTCGCAGCCTGCAACTGGCCTCTGTCCCACCCGGAGACGGAGCCGTTGGCGGCCGCCACGGCAGCGCTTCCCGAGATCGGATCTGAGCGGGAAAGCAGAGGACAACAGAATGAGCGCCCATCTGCTGCCGTCAGCCCGCTGATTGCCTTCGATAGCCCACTCGATACGCCTGGCACAGTTGGCACAGTTCCTGGCCCGACGGTCGCCGAAGACGTGGCGATCCAGGGGCACGACGAGCCCTTTGGCGGGCGCAGGCTGCGCTTCGACCTGCCTGAGGGCTACCGGGCCTTGGAAGGGGTGGACGGTGGCTGTTTCCTCTATCACGAGTCGCTTCCCGGTTTCCTGATCTTCTATCCACAGTCGGGCGAGGCAGGGGAGATGCTGGCCGGGATGCTGAATGCCACAGCCGCCGTGCGCCGCACCGAGCTGCCGCTGGAAGTCGACCTTGGGGAGCGGACCTTCATCGGGCTGTTTGTCGAAGTGGACGCCGGCAACCGGCTCTTCTTCGCTGCGGCGGATGGTTGGGGCCTGGTTGTCCAGGGACCGGCAGAGGAATGGCCGGCGCTGGCTTCTGGCCTGAACCAGGTGCTTTCATCCTTGACCTTCACGGAGGGCTTTTGATGGCAGACGAGGGAAATCTCTATCTGGAACCGAAGCGTCGCCTGACCTGGAAAGGGTGGCTCATCCTGGGGGTGGTGGGAATGCTGCTGCTTGCGGCAGGTGGCCTGGTCCTGGCGTTTGGGTCGCACTACTTGCTGCAGAATCCGGCAAGCCAGGCAACCGCGACCATGACCCTGGTGCCAACCTTCACCCCTCGCCCCGTGGCCACGCAACCCCCACTTCCGGCCACTCTTTCGGTTCGACCCTGGACGGACGACAGCGGGCCGGTGGGGTTGGTAGAAGTGGTCCTCTCCCTGCCGGCAGGCGCCCAGGTGAGCCACGAGCTGCCGCCTGGCTTTCGCTATTGGCGCGGCGACCTGCTTCAGACGCGCCAGGGGTTCGCGTGGAACGGCTCTGAGGCCGGCGAGGTGCGTTGGTACCTGCTTCGCACGCCGGATGCGACCCTGCCCGCGACCCTGGAGGTAGTGGTGAACGATCGTTCGCTTGTCCTCACGTTACAACCGGGTACGCCGGCGACGACGTCGCTGCCTGTGGAGTAGACACCTCGCGCCCTCACTCCCATGGCTCCGACCTCGTGCTACCGCGCTTGGGTGCATGGCTGGTTGCAGTCCAACACTCAAACTGAGGAGGCACACAATGATGAAAGGCAACAGGACGATGAAAGACAACTCAACATCTGACAGGGACCGCGGCCCGACGTGGATGCTCGCTCTGCTTCTGGCCCTTCTCGCCGTGGTCGCTCTCGGCTTGACAACCCAGGCCGGCAGCGGGCCGTTCGATGGCTCGGCCGTGGTGCCCACGGCCGAGCAAGTGCGCGTGGGGCAGCAGGTAGGCTTTGCCCTGTACGTGGTCAATACCGGGTCTATGACCGCCACGGACGTGTTGATGTGGAGTCCGCTTCCGCCTGGCTCGACCTACGTGTCGGCTTCCGGCGGGGCGTTTCCGGTGATGGGCGGGCAGCTGGACGATGAGCTTTTCACTGCCCCGCCCGAGGGACAGGCCTACGATGTCCGGCTCCGGACTTCCATCCCATTGACCGAGACTAACGACGTGACGGGGATCGCCTGGGTCGGTGACGTTCCACCGGGCGAGATGGTGACGTTGGGCCTGATCGTGGCGGTGGACAACCCTGCCGGGCGGTTCCTGGTAGAAGAGATGTTCCTCTACGATGACCGAGAGCTGGTCGGGCAGTTCAGCGGCGAAACCTGGGTGCCGCTGCATACCGGCTACCTTCCGCTCGTTGCCAGCCAGGCTGAACCGCCCATCCCCACACCCACACCCACGCCTACCCCTGTGCCGACTGCCACGGTTACGACGGTGACCTTCACCATCCCGTACGGCGAGGGGCTTGGGTTTGGTGGAGGCAGCCTGGATCCCGACTATGGACGGGCGTTGGTCGGCGCGAGTCTCAATTTCGGGGACGGTAGTCTCTACCTGGGCCAGACTCCACCGATGGGGCCATACCAACCCTGGTATGCGATTGCGCGGGCCTATGGAGGTTGGGATACCTCGCGTGTGCCAGACGATGCCGAGGTGCTGTCAGCCACTCTAGTCCTCGATGTGGCCTGTAATCCACCTACGACTACGTTCGGCACGACGATCTATCGTGGAGTCTGGACGCCCCCGCTCGATGCGAATGATTGGTATGCAATGGGCAACCAGCCCGTCGGCGCATGGAACACCGCCGAGTATCCCTGCTCAGGACATGTAGGTTCTGATCAGGTGTGGATCGATCTTGATCCATCGGTTGTGAATCAAACCGGTTTGACCTTGCTGGAAATGCGCAGTGACAGAGAGGGCACGCCACCTGTGACTCCCGAACAGGTGCAGGTAAGTCGATCCCCATCGTTCCCTGCATTGATAGTTAGGTACGTGGAGGAGCCATGAAACAGCACAAATACGTGCCAGTTCTCGGGGCAGCGATTGTGGCAGTGGCTATTCTGCTGCTGATGATCCTGTGGTCCCGCTCTTCGTCACCATCAGGAATTGGACAAGGCCCTATCGACGAGCAGGAAGAGGCGGCTCGGATGCCAATGGATGCTCTGCGTGAAGGGAAAACGGCCCAACCGATGGAATCGACCATCTCCCATCGCTTCGGGGTTCCAGATGAGTGGTTCGTCGCCGGGGCGATGGGGACAGTGTACACGGAGACTCTGACCGGCGTTGACCTGCGTGTTGGCGAGACGAGCGTCTACCTTGGGCAGTCCCCGCCCAACGGCCGCTACCTGCCCGAGTACGTCGTGGGGCGCGCCTATCCAGGATGGGATACCTCGGTGCTGCCCGACGACGCGCAGATCCTTTCCGCCACACTGGTCCTGGAACTGCCCGCCAGTGGAGGTCGAGAGGTAGGCTTCGATATCCTCATCTATCGAGGCACGTGGAAAGCGCCGATTGACGTGGAAGACTGGATCGCGCCGGTTGGGAAAGCAGTGGGTCGATGGCACCTGTCCGCCGTTCAGATTGAGGAACAGGGGACCTTGCAAACCGGTCAGGACATTGCCCTCTATGCAGCAGAACCGGCGCGCACGGTGCGAGTCTCTCTGGATCCCAGCGCCATTGATGTAGAAGGCATCACTCGCCTGGAGCTGCGCCACGCCGCAGAGGGGTATCCTCCCATTACCGCAGGGAGCATCTCGTTGGGGCAGTCGCAAGTCATCCTGGATGTGGAGTACCGGCCATGAAGACAAAGAAAATCATCTCGCCCCTGACTTTTTGGGCGGCACTCGCCGGAGCCGTCTTGATGACCTTGATTTGGGCGTGCCATCAGCTTGGATTTTCTCCCGTGCTCGCCCAGAGCGGTGCCTGCCCGCAAGGGCCGGTGAGCCAGGCAGGCGGCACCTGGCACACTTACTACTGCACCCAGTTCAACAGCCTGGCTTCCTCTGAAGACGTGCCAGCGGTAGCAGGCAACAATGGTTCGTGGCTGACCGGCGGGGCGTGCGGTGGCAACTGGCAGATCGGCATCGAGTACGACGCCGCTGCCGGCTCCAATGTGCTCAAGATGACATCCGTCAACAGCCGGTGTTATGGCTACGCCTGGCGTGACGACGACGAGACGGGAAGCGGCAGCGGTGGCTCGCATCCGCAGGGCGGGACTTTTCCGCTGCGAACTGCCGGGCAGGACGGGGTCCGGGTGCGGATGCGCCTGCGGCCTGCCCAACCTGACTTTCCCTACACCTTCTGCAACACGGCCGGCTATGGCGTGAACGGCTCGACCTACTACTGGCCCGGCTACAACCCGAACCTGGTGCTGTCGATGTTCGGCCTTTACGGCCAGACGGGTGGGCCATCCCGGTGGTACCGGCAGATGAGCGGCGGCTATTCACAAAGCCAGAACTTTTCGTGCAGCAGCCTGCCCGGCTACGTCGATCTACTGCTCACTGGACTCGAGGCAGCGGGTGGCGGTGCACCCACCTGGACCTACCAGATCAGCAATGATGGCGGCGCCAACTGGCAGACGATCTGGACCCACACGGGCGAGATCGGCTGGCCCCTGGGCGTCTCCTTTGGCGACCCGACTCTGCAGACCTGGCCCGGGCTCTGGCCGCCGCTCTACGTTGACTTTTTCACCACCGAGTACTGGACACAGGCCATGCCCACGCCACCGCCCACAGCCACGCCCTACGTCCAGGCCTACGCCCGCAATCCGCAGGGCCAGGCGATCAACGTCGCCGGCATGGGCCGCTCCCGCTTTGACGCGGGCGGGCCGGGCTTCGCCTCCTTCTACTCCGACCGCTCGTCCTACACCGACGCAGTGCTCGACTATGCCGGGCGCGCCAACCGGGGCGCGTTCTTTCGCAGCTACGGGAACCAGGTGTTGATGGGCGTCACGCCCTCGCCCAACGGCGTGGCGTGGCAGAGTGGGACGACCGACCTCTACTACGGCTGGCCGGACTGGTACACGGGCGGGCGGAGCGTGGTGGCCGTCTACGCCACGGCCACGCCGACACCCACGCCGACGCCATGGCTCGATGCCCACGTGCGCAACCCACAGGGCACGCCCGTGGCACAAACCGTGTGCCGTGCCCGCTTCAACACGAGCGGCAGCCCCAGTTACGACACCTGCCAGACGACGGCGGACTACCAGTCGGCCCCGATGGGCTATGGCAGCTATACCTACCGTGGGGCGAGGATTGCACCTTCGGGCAACAACGTGGTCCTGGGCGTGACGCCGGCGCCGGCCAGCGGGACACGCCGCGACGTGTCGGGCGCGACCCTCTACGGCTGGTCGGGGTGGAACACGGGCGAGCGGGACGTGACCTTTGTCGTGGCCACGCCGACACCGACGCCTACCCCCGTGCCGCAGATCATCGTTCACGCCGTGAACCCGCAGGGCACTCCGGTCGCCGTGTCGCGT
This sequence comes from Anaerolineae bacterium, assembly GCA_016929795.1. Next base: position 2,370 of record JAFGIA010000336.1, on the reverse strand, counting down.
GCCGGCTCGGTGCGCTTTGACGCTGGCGGCGGGGCCTGGCTCTGGGACTACCACACGGACGCTTCCGACTACAGCGGCTCAGCGCCGCCTTACGGCTCCTACGACAACCGGGGCGCCTACTTTCGCTACTACTCGAACCAGGTGTTTCTGGGCGTGACGGCCACGCCGGGCGTGCTCCAGGTCAACCAGGCCTCGCGGAACGTCTACTTCGGCTGGCCCGACTGGTACTCGGGCAACCGGGTGGTCTATGGCGTCTTTGCCACGCCCACGCCCACTCCGACGCCGACGAATACACCCACCACCACACCCAGCCCTACGCCAACCAACACCCCGACCGTCACGCCGAGTCCCACTCCGACGAATACGCCGACCAACACCCCCACGCCCACCCCTACCAACACGCCGACGCCGACACCCACGCCACCGCCCTACGTCGTGCCGCCCACCGTGCGGCCCTTCCTGCACCTGCGTGGCCACGAGCCGCCCTACACGACGCAGCAGATCGACTACCTCACCACCGGCGACGTGCATTACTACGCCCAGGTCTACCTGCACGCCGTGCCGGCGGCCGAGGTGGTCAGCCCGCCCGAGTACTGCGAGTGGAACGGCAGCGGCTGGACCTGCACGCCGGCGGACAGCTTTGAGTGGCTGGACTATTCCTTCGAGGGCGTGCGGCGCGAGGGACACTGGTTCCCGTCGCCGGTCGGTACGGTGACGAAAGCGTACAGCACCGCCGAACACACCTTCGACCCCCACCCGCGCTGGACGGACCCGGATTACTTCTGGCCGCGTGAGTACCTGCACCTCTACTTCAACCTGCCTGCCGGCAGTACACCATCCTGTCCCGTCTCGGGTTCCGACGGGCCGTGCGTCGTCTACCCCGGCCGGGCGCCGGGTGAGGAGATCCTGGTGACGACCCTGCGTGGCCGGGCGACCTGGACCTCGCCCCCGTGGAGCGAGGTAGTCGAGCTGGACGTCGAGTATCCGCTGATCCTGTCCGCCACGCAATGGGAGGCTCCCTGAGATGTCTGACCGCCTCATCATCTGGTTACGCGAGTTCGCGGGATTGCCACGCGCGGAGTTGGTCCCGTGAACACCCGTATATTCGTCGGTCCCGGCCAAAACGGGCAGCGTCCATCGGCCCGCATCGTGGCCGTGGTCAAGGCCTGCCCCGGCATCAACCTGGCGCTGCTCTGCCGCGCCCTCAACGGGCAGCCGTCCACCGAGTTCTGCGGACCCTGTGCATCCTATTCAAATCCTCATAGGCGCCGGAGAGCCGAGAAATGGGCCGAGTACGACACCCTGCCGGGCATGGCTGCGCCGTACCAATTGCACGATCCCTGCCCAGGCCTGGGGTTCGACAACGTCCGCAAATCGGTCTATGCCCTGGCGGAACGGGGCGTGCTCCGCCTGGAGCGTGAACAGCGCCCCGACCCGCGCCAGCCCCGCGGCTGGGATTGGATGACGTGCGTCTACCACCAACCCCAGGCCCGCGTCGCCCTCGTCGGCTGCGTGGCGCAGAAAGGGTCACGCCCGGCGCCGGCAGCCGAGCTCTACACCTCGCCCCTGTTCCGCTACCGGCTCGCCTGGTCGGAGCAGCACGCCGACCAGGTATACGTCCTGTCGGCAAAGTACCACCTCGTCGAGCTCGACCAGGTGCTCCACCCCTACGATGCTTCCCTCTCGACCGCGGCGAAAGAGGAGCGGCTGGCCTGGGCGGCGACCGTCTGGGGCCAGCTGCACCAGGTCCTCAACGTCAGCGAGACGCACTTTACGCTGCTGGCCGGAAAGGCCTACACCACCTACCTGGCGCAGTGGCTCAAACCCACTGCGGCCGCGTGTGAGACGCCGCTGGCCCGGATGTCCATCGGCCAACAACTTCACTGGCTCAAAGGAGAAGTCGAACGTGGATAGCGATACAACGGTCGTCGATGAACTCAAACCCAGGGCCTGCAACTGCACCCACTGCCCTGCCTTCAGGCGCGAATGTGAAGGCTGCACGCAACCCTGTTCCTTCAGCGAATGCAGTCGAGATTGCACTGCCTGCACCGTGCGCTGCAACCGCCGCGCCGACCTCGACGAGTGGCTGGCATCGATCGGCGGCCTGGCCCTCGACGTGCCGCTGCAGCCGCAGCCCCGGTTCCGCCTGGCCGGCTACTTTCCCCAACTCTTGAACGGGCTCGAAGTCCCTTCGGCCCTCTTCTCCGCCGGCGACGCCGGCGTGGGCATCGCCAAGGTCCTGACACCGAGGGGCCGGGTCTCCCGCCGTGCATTGCCCTGGGAGTTCGGCCCTCACAGTTTGCGCACTCAATGGCGGGTAAGCGAGGTCAACCGGCTGGTGTGCATCGGCAACGACCAGGACGATCACCT
>JAFGIA010000335.1 GCA_016929795.1 Anaerolineae bacterium | reverse complement strand
GGCCGGCTGGCATTCCGCCTCAAGCATCTAAAATCCGTGGAATCCGTGTGAATCCGTGTCCAATTCAAGTACCCACTGAACGCTTACTCGGGGGAAAGGAGGATCTCGAGATGGAAGGACTGTTTTTCCTCTTTTTCATCGCCGTGATTGGTATCTTTGTCGCGGTGATTGCGCTCGAGCGCCAGGCCAGGCTGAAGCGGATCGAAGATCTGCGCGCCGTGGCCGCGCGCCTGGGCTATGAGTATGCCGAGGAGGCCGGCATGCTCGGCCCCCTGGAGTGGTTGGGCCTCCTCTCCCGCGGCCACTCGCACGCCACCACCAACCTGCTGCGCGCCGAGGCGGACGGCACGACGACCTCGATCTTTGACTGGCGCTTTACCGTGGGGCATGGCAAGAACCGGCACAGTTACAGGCAGACGGTGCTCCTTTTTGAATCGCCCCGGCTGGACCTGCCCGCCTTTACCCTGCGCCCCGAAGGGTTGGGGAGCAGGCTCCTGGGCCTGTTGGGCCAGCAGGACATTGATTTTGAGGGCCAGCCCGGCTTTTCGGACGCCTATGTGCTGCAAGGGGCCGAAGAGGCGCGCATCCGAGCCCTGTTCGGCCCCGCCCGGCTCAACTTTTTCGCGCAGCGGCCCGGACTGCGCGTCCACGGCCAGGGCCGGGTGTTGCTCTACTACCGCGAGGACAGGCAAGTGTCGCCCGCGGCGATCCCGGCCTTTGCGGGGGAGGGGAGGGCGGTTCTGGATCTCCTGGCCCATGAGGCGCCGCCGCCGGCCAGGGAGCCAGATCTCCTGGCCCATGAGGCGCCGCCTCTGGCTGAGGCGCCAGATCCGCTGGCTGGCCTGGACGAGCTGCTGGCCGAGATGGGTGTCGAGCCGGGGGAGACGTGATCCGGTGCCGAACCCGGTTCTGCTCATGTCCGAACTGCTCGCCACCAAGCTGCGCCGCCCACCCATCCCCCCCAGGCGCGTGGCACGCCCGGGTCTGATCGCGCGGCTGAACGACGGGCTCACTGCCGGCCGCCAGGTGACGCTCATCTCGGCGCCGCCGGGCTTTGGCAAAAGCACTCTCGCCGCCGAGTGGGTGAGCACCTTTGACGGCCCTGTCGCCTGGCTGTCGATCGACCCGGCCGACGACGACCCGGCGCGTTTTGCTGCCTACCTGGTGGCGGCGCTGCAGCGGGTGGACGTGCGCCTGGGGCACGGGATCGAGGGTGCGCTGCGCGCCGGGCACTTGCCCCCGAGCGAGGCCGTCAGCGCCGCGCTGATCAACGACCTGCTCGACGTCGAGGGCCGCTGCCTGCTTGTCCTCGACGATCTACACGTGGTGCAGGATCGCTTCGTCTATGACGTGCTGGAGCGGCTCGTCACCCACCCGCCGCCGGCGCTCCACCTCGTCCTCGTCACACGCGAGGACCCACCGCTGCCGCTGGCGCGCCTGCGCGCGCACAATGGGCTGACCGAGGTGCGCGCAGAGGAGCTGCGCTTTTCCGGCGACGAGGCGGTTGCCTTTATGAACGACGTGATGGGGCTGGCGCTGTCGGGCGCCGACCTGGAGGCGCTCGACGCCCGGATCGAGGGTTGGGTCGCGGCCCTGCAGCTCGTAGCCCTCGCCCTGCAAACAGTCCCGCTGCCCGACGCGGGCGGCTCGCGCTTGATCGCCGGGCTGAGCGGCAGCCACCGTTTCATCCTGAGCTACCTGACGGAAGAGGTGCTGAGCCGGCAGCCCGACGACGTCACCCGCTTTCTGCTCCAGACGTCGATCCTCGACCGGCTCAGCGGCGAGGTGTGCGACGCTGTCACCGGGCGCAGCGACAGCCGCCACCTGCTGGAATCGCTCTTTGACGCCAACCTGTTCCTGATCCCGCTCGATGACGAGGCGCGCTGGTATCGCTATCACCACCTGTTCGCCGACCTGCTGCGCAGCCGGCAGTACGCGCTCGACCCGGCTGGCACCGCCGAATTGCACCACCGCGCCAGCCGCTGGCACGCAGCGGCGGGGATGGTGCCCGAGGCCGTGGCCCACGCCCTGGCGGCCCACGACTATGAGGCGGCGCTTGACCTGGTGGAGCGGCACGCGCTGGCGCTGGCGCTCCAGGGGCATATCAAGACGGTGGAGGGGTGGCTACAGGCCATCCCGGCCGAGTGGCGGGCGCGCAGTGTGCGCGCAACAATGGCCTTTGCCTGGCTGCACTTTTTGCGGCAGGCGCCGGCGCGCGCGCTGCCCCTCGTGGAACAACTGGAGGGGATCCTGGCCGCACCGGGCGGCCCGGCACCCGCCCCCGCGCTCGAGGCCGAATGGCTGGCGCTGCAGGCCACGGCGCTCAACGCGCGGGGCGCACCTGAAGAAGGGCTGGCGCTGGCGCACCGCGCGCTCGACGCTGTGCCCGCGGCCGAGCACCTGGTGTCGTGCCTGATCTACCTGGCGGTGGCGCGCGCGGCGCAGCAGTTGAGCGACACCGGCACCGCCGTCGACGCCTTTCAGCAGATCGTCGAACAGGGGCGGCGGGCCGCGAACCCCATCCTCGAGCTGATCGGCCTGGCGGGCCTGTCGGCGCTGGCGATCCAGCGCGGGCAGCTTTACCTGGCGTTTGACCTCTCGTCGCGTGGCGTCAACCTGGTCGAGGGCACGGGCTCGGTGCCACCGATCAGTGCCACCGTGTATGGGACGCTGGGGCAGGTGTGTTACGAGTGGAACCGGGCAGAGGAGGCGCACGAGTACCTGCGGCGTGCTGTCGAGGTGAGCAGGCTGAGCGGCTACCGCGACGTCGAGACCTCGTACCAGGTGCTGTTGTCGCGCGTGGCCGAGGTGGAAGGGAACCTGGATGCGGCGGCACGCCTGGTTGAGGAAGCGGCCGCACGGCTCGAGGGCGGCGCACCCGACTGGCTGCGGGCCGAGGTTGTGGCCCAGCAGGTGCGCGTCGCCGTCGTGCGGGGCGACCTGGCCGCCGCGGAGCGGGTGCTGCGCGGGAGTGGATTCTGTGTCGACGATGGGGTGATGTCGCGGACGGATGATTTCCATCTCGCCTGGCTGCGCCTGGCGTGTCACCGCTGCCGTGGGGAGGGCTCACGGGAGGCGCGCGACGAGGCGCGCGGGCTGGCACGGCGCATCGTCGCGGCGGCAGAGGCGGGGGGGCGAAGTGCGACGATCTTGCAGGCGTCGATCTTGCTGGCGGTGGCCGAGGCGGCGTGTGGCGACGAGACGAGGAGCCAGGAGGCGCTCGACCGCGCGCTGGCGCTGGCCGAGCCGGAAGGCTATGTGCGCATGTTCGTCGACGAAGGGCTGCCGGTGGGCGCACTCCTGCGCCACGCGCGGCAGCGCGGCCGCCGCTCCGCTTACCTCGACGAGCTGCTGGCGCTCCTGGCCCCCGGGCCGGCGGGGGCCCCGGGGGACTTGGCGCCCCCGCCAGAAGGGGCCGTGGCCCTCGTCGAGCCCCTCAGCGAGCGTGAGCTCGAGATCCTGGGCTTGATCCGCGACGGGCTGGCGAACCGCGATATTGCCGAGCGGCTGGTGATCACGCTGCACACGGTGAAAAAGCATACCAGCAACATCTATGGCAAGCTGGGCGTCAACAGCCGGACGCAGGCCGTGGCCCGCGCCAGAGATCTCGGGCTGTTCAAGTAGAGCTCCGAGGCCCGTCGCGGGCCGCCCCCGAGGACGGGGGCTTGAGCCGCCGCCCCAGGCTCCGAGGCCTGTCTCGGGCCGCCCGGGGACGGGGGCTTGGGCCCTGTTTGAAGGGGATCGATCCTGATACCACTTTTGAGTAATTCGACCCTCCTGCCCCGTTCGCCACAATACCGCTTTTGCCTGCTGACAGCCGCACCTATCCGTGGTATCATTGCATCATATGATACACGCGCGTGTATCATCTCAATAAAGGGGGGGAGTTGGGGTGTGTGCGGGCACCGCACACACCCCAACCCCCGATTATTGAGCAGATAGACGCGCGTGCTGCACCTGCAACACCGGCAGGGGCGGCGTGGGGGAGGGGACGATGGGTGATTCAGTGTTGGTGGGGTACGCGACGCGCTACGGCTCGACACGCGAGGTGGCCGAGGCGGTGGCGGCGGTGCTGCGCGAGGGTGGGCTCGCGGTCGACGTGCGGCCGGTGCGAGAGGTAAAAAGGCTCGACAGCTACTGCGCGGTGGTGCTCGGCGCCCCGTTCTATATCGGGAGCTGGCACAAGGACGCGCTGGCCTTTGTGAGAGACCAGGGCGCGGCGCTGGCCGGTCGCCCGGTGGCCCTCTTTGCGCTCGGCCCGCTGGCCGACGACGAGGCGGAGGGGGCGCGCGGGCAGCTCGACCAGCTCCTGGAGAAGCTGTCGCCGCTGGCGCCGATCGACGCGGCCTTGTTCGGCGGCAAGTACGACCCGAGCCATCTGCGCCTGGCCGACAGGCTGCTGGCCGCGCTGCCGGCCAGCCCGCTCCACGGCGTCCCGGCGCGCGACGCGAGGGATTGGGCGGCGATTGAGGCCTGGGCGCGGGGAGTGGCGCGTTCCGTGCAACGCACCTCCGAGGCGCGGGGCATGTGAGGAGGAGAGGATGAGAAAGGCAATCCGAACGACAGTCGTCACGTTTGGCATTTTGGCCGGGCTGGCGGGCATCGAGCATGGCGTGGGCGAGATCCTGCAGGGCAGTGTGGCGCCGCCGGCCCCTGTCTTTGAGTCGTGGCCCGACTCGCCCGCCTTCGAGATCCTCAGTGGCGAGCCGGCAATGACGCTGGTGCCCGACCTGCGCCTGACGGGCATCCTGGCGATCGTGTGTTCGGTGGCCACCGGCGCCTGGGCGGTGCTGGGTGCGCACAGGAAGCGCGGCGGCCTGGTCATGATCCTGCTGGCGCTAGCGGGGCTGCCCGTCGGGGCCGGCTTTGGGCCGCCGCTGTTGGGCACGATCGTCGGCCTCACCGCCACGCGGATGGAGGCTCCGCTCGAGGGGTGGCGGCGGCGGCGCCGGCTCGGCGCGCTCTGGCCGTGGAGCTATGCCGGCGCGCTGGCAAGCTGGCTGTTGCTGTGCCCGGGCTCGATGATCCTGGCGCGCCTCTTCCCGGCCGCTGACCTGTCGGTGGTGCCGGCGGTGACGACGCCTTTTTCGTTCGGGCTGCTGATCCTGACGATCACCGCCGCGCTGGCCCACGATGCCGGCGACGAGGCGGCTGCGCGACAGTCTGCCGGCGCCGCCGCGCGGCGACTCGTGGTACAGGACCGGCGGGCATGAAGGGCCGGGCGGGTATGGACGATCAACGCAGCTACCTGATCCGGCTCGAGGGCCAGGCCGGCGAGGGTGAGATCAATGCCACCAGCCCGCTGCGCGTGGCGGTGGTGCGGGCCGGCGAGGCTGGCACGGTGCTCAGTGTGTGCACCGACCAGTCCGGCCTCGTCGGCCTGATCCGCCACCTGCACGGATTGGGGTTTGTGCTGCTGGAGGTTACAGCCTCGTCACCGTGCCGCAATACTCACACACCAGCTCGCGCATCCCCTTGACCAGCGCCGGCAGTTGGCCGCCACACGCCGGGCAGCGGGTCGGAATGTCTCGCGTGGGGGTCGCCGGCCCGGCTTCTGCTGCTTCGGCTCCCGCCGGGGCAGGGCCCAGCTCGCCACGCTGGACGCGCTTGATCAGGCCGGCCCACTCTTCGTTCGAGGCGCCATCCAGCTCCACCGTCGGGTCACCGTACAGCCCGCCGCTGTACTCGCGCATGTGGATGTGCAGCAGGTCCTTGCTGCTGAGGAACTTTTTCTTGTCCTCGGCAATGACCTCGGTGATGTTGCCCACCGGCGACTCCCACAGCTTTTCCTGGATCATCTCTGACTCGGTGGTGACAAAGAGCACCTTCTTCTTGGCCTTTTTCTCACGCTGCTCCAGGATGACCCGCCCATCGGTGAGGAACAGGATGCCTTTGGGCTCGTCAGGGTGGTTCGTCCAGGTCGCTTTGGCCGCCGCCACGCCTGATTCGTCGGGGTAGAGGTCGAACGACGCGGTATCCAGAGAATCGAGCATGAACTTGACCGCGTCGAGCTCGCGCTGCAGCGTGTAGAACTGCTGGCTGAGCGAGTCAAAGGTGCCGCGCACCTCTCGTTCCGCGGCGTCGCTCTGTGTTTGCAGATGGGCCAGTTTTTGCTCCAACTGGTTGAGCATCGTGTCCGACAGCCGGGGCAGGGCGGCCAGCTTTTCAACCTCTTTGCCCAGCGGTGCCAGGGTGCGCGTCTTGGTATTCAGCGTCGCCAGCGCCTCGCGGCGGCGGGCCGGCCACGCCTTGCCCAGCGCTTCCACCTCGGCTTCCAGGGCGTGACCATAGCGATAGCCCCGGCTGGCAAACTCGGCCAGCCGGGCCGGCAGGGCCTCGATCTGCCCGGCCTGGTCCTCGATTTCATCACGCAGGTGACCCAGCGTGATCTGGGCTGAAAGCTGGCTCCACTTCTGGCGCAGGCTGGTGGCTCGTTCTTCGCGCAATTGTGCGGGTGATTTCTGCTCTACGTTCGACATCAAACTCCTCCTCCCGGTTGATCTGCTCCGTCGAGGCCGCCTCGTGGCCTCGCGCCGGCTGGGATGAATGATATCATAAATGGGGCGAACCGGCAAGCTGCCCTGGCCCGATCTTGCCCTGTGCCACAACCTGTGGTAGAATCTGGGGCGGGCGGACAGTTTCCTTTTTGCAGCTCTTGAACAAGCAGTCGCGCAGTGAGGACCAGTCACTGCGCCCATATTAAAAAGGAGGTGGAAGGTATGCCTGTTGAGGGTCCATTCATTTTGGTCCATCCCGAGCGCTGCCTGGGCTGTCACACGTGCGAGATGGCCTGTGCTGCCGCGCACACGCAGGCGGGCAGCGTCCTTGGCGCGGTGCTGCTCGGCGAGCGGCTCCAGCCGCGCAACCGGGTGGTGCAGGTGGACGTGGTCAAGCTGGCCACCCAGTGCCGCCAGTGCGAGGATGCCCCCTGTGTCAAAGTGTGTCCCACCGGTGCCACCCGCCGCACCGAGACCTACACCGCGGTCGACCAGCGCCTCTGTATTGGCTGCCGGCTGTGCATGATGGTCTGCCCCTTTGGCGCCATTCGCGTGGTCACGACGGCGGTGGCGGGTCGGGACAAGAGCGCAGCGATCAAGTGCGACCTGTGCATCGATCGGGCGGCGGGCCCGGCGTGCGTCGAAGCCTGCCCCACCAGGGCACTCAGCCTAAAGTACCCCCGCGAATTTATCCAGCAGGCCGCCAGGGCCTCGGCCCGGCAGTTCCTCGAAGCCGTGGAAAGCCAGCGACAACTGGCCGCCAACCCATAACAAGGAGGTGATTCGGATGACCTACAGTGACAAGGCACTGAGCAGAAGCATCGATCCCACCGTGCACGACATGCTGACCCATGCCGAGGCGCTGGGCCTGGAGACGGCCTGGGACCGGTACGAGGCCATGCTGCCCCAGTGTGGTTTTGGCGAGCTGGGGCTTTGCTGTCGCCATTGCAACATGGGGCCGTGCCGCATCAGCCCCTTTGACGAAGAAGGCCCCAAGCAGGGCATCTGCGGCGCCACGGCCGACATCCTGGTCGCCCGCGGCCTGATCCGCATGATCGCCGCGGGGGCCGCCGCCCACTCGGACCATGGGCGCGACATTGCCCACACCCTCCTGCTCACCGCCCAGGGCAAGGCGGGCGGCTACCAGATCAAGGACGAGGCCAAGCTGCACGCCCTGGCGGCGGAATATGGCATTCCCACCGAGGGCCGCGGCAAGGAAGAGATCGCCCTCGATCTCGCCCACGCTGTGTATGGCGAGTTTGGCAAGCAGGAAGGGCCGATCCAGTTCACCCGCCGGGCGCCGCAAAAGCGCGTCGAGCTGTGGCAGGGGGTGGGCATCGATCCGCGTGGCGTGGACCGCGAGATCGTCGAGATCATGCACCGCACCCACATCGGCGTCGACAACGACGCGGTCAACCTGATCCTGCAGGGGCTGAGGGCGTCGGTGGCCGACGGCTGGGGCGGCTCGATGATCGCCACCGAGCTGTCCGACGTCCTCTTTGGCACGCCCACCCCGGTCCGCTCCGAAGCCAACCTGGGCGTGCTCAAGAAGGACGAGGTGAACATTGTCATCCACGGCCACGAGCCGACGCTGTCGGAGATGATTGTCGCCGCCGCGGGCGACCCGGAGCTGGTGGCGCTGGCGCAGAAATATGGCGCCAAAGGCATCGCCGTCAGCGGCATCTGCTGCACCGGCAACGAAGTGTTGATGCGCCACGGGGTGCCGATCGCCGGCAACTTTTTGCAGCAAGAGCTGGCCGTGATGACCGGCGCGGTGGAAGCCATGATCGTCGACGTGCAGTGCATCTTTCCCGCGCTCGGGTCGCTGTGTGGCTGTTTCCACACCCAGTTCATCTCGACCTCGCCCAAGGCCAAGTTCCCGGGGGCAACCCACATCGAGTTCCACGAAGAGCACGCCTACGACATTGCCAGGCAGATCGTGCGCGGCGCGGTGGAGAACTATCGCTTCCGCAAGCCGGGCCAGGTGCACATCCCGGAGGAAAAGATGGCGTGCATGGCCGGCTTTAGCGTCGAGGCCATTGTCGCCGCGCTGGGGGGCACGCTCGATCCGCTGCTGGGCGCGATCAAGAGCGGGGCGATCCAGGGCCTCGCCGGCGTGGTGGGGTGCAATAACCCCAAGGTGCAGCACGATTATGGGCACGTCAACCTGGTCAAAGAGCTGATCAAGGAGGACGTGCTGGTGGTGACCACCGGCTGCAACGCCATGGCCTGCGCCAAGGCCGGGCTGCTGCTGCCCGAGGCCGCCGAGATGGCCGGCGACGGGCTGAAAGGCGTGTGCCAGGCGCTCGGCATCCCGCCGGCGCTGCACATGGGCTCGTGCGTCGACATCAGCCGCATCCTGGTCGCCTGCGCGGCCATCGCCAACGCGCTTGGAGTCGACATAAGTGACTTGCCGGTCGCCGGCGCGGCGCCGGAATGGATGAGCGAAAAGGCGGTGAGCATCGGCGCCTATGTGGTGTCGTCGGGCATCTTTACCGTGCTGGGCACGGTGCCGCAGGTGCTCGGCAGCCCGCAGGTGACCGCGCTGCTCACCGAGGGAGCCAACGGGGTGGTCGGCGCCGCCTTTGCCGTCGAGCCCGACCCCTTCAAGGCGGCGGCGTTGATGGTCGCCCACATCGCCGAGAAACGGGCGGCGTTGGGTATCTAATGAACAGGTGGGTTGCACCTCAAAGGTGCAACCCACCTGGCAGATCTGCGGAGGCTCACCATGCCCCTGATCACACACGAACCACCGCCACCGGCCGGGGCTGTGCTCGGCACGCTGCACACCATCCACGCCGAGCACGGCTATCTGCCCCAGCAGGCGCTGCGCAGCGCCGCCGAGGAGCTGAGCGTGCCGCTGAGCCAGCTCTACAGCGCTGCTTCCTTCTATGCCGCTTTTGGCTTTGAGCCCCGCGGCCGCCACCTCCTCCAGGTATGCGTGGGCACTGCCTGCTACATCCGGGGCGCCGACCGGCTGCTCGACAAGCTCGAGTCGCTGCTTGGCGTGCGGCCGGGTGAGACGACGGCCGATGGCGCCTTTACGCTCGAAACGGCCTACTGCTTTGGCTCGTGCAGCATGGGGCCCGTGATCCGCGTGGATGGACAGCCCCACGGTCGAGTCAGGGCCGATCGCCTGGCGCGCCTCTTGCGCCCCTACCGCCCGGCGGGCACGGGAGAGGGAGAGGAGGAGGCATGAGCGCGTGCACCCGATCCGATCTGGAAACGCTGCGCTGCGCGGGGCTGGAGCGCCTCTACCCGGCCCGGCCGCGCATCAGCGTGGGCATGGCGACGTGTGGCCTGGCGGCAGGCGCCGGAGACGTCTTGGAGGCGCTGCGCGACGAGGCGACGGCGCGCGGGCTCGACCTGGCGCTGGTGGGCACGGGCTGCCTGGGCTACTGCCAGGAGGAGCCGCTCGTCGACGTGCAGGTGCCGGGGCGCGACCGCCTCCTCTACGCCCGCATGACGCCGGCGCGGGCGCGCGGCCTCATCGCCGCGCTGGCCGCAGGGGATCTGCCGGCCGGCGACGCGCTGGCCGTGATCCCGCCGGCGCCAACGGCGCCGCCAGTGCCTGGCAGGCCATCGCCGCACGGCCTGCCGCTCCTGGATGACCTGCCCTTCTACGCCCGCCAGCAAAAGGTGATCCTGCGCAACTGCGGGCTGGTCGACCCGCTCTGCCTGGAAGAGTATGTCGCGCGCGGCGGCTACGCGGGGCTGGCGCGCGCCCTGTTCGACCTGGCGCCCGAGGCGGTGCTCGACGAGGTGGTCCGCAGTGGGCTGCGCGGGCGCGGCGGCGGCGGCTTTCCCACCGGCAGAAAATGGCAGATCTGCCGCGATGCCGAGGGCGAGCCCAAGTACATTCTCTGCAACGCCGACGAGGGCGACCCCGGCGCCTACATGGACCGCACGGTGTTGGAGAGCGATCCCTACAGTGTGATCGAGGGGCTGGCCATCGGCGGCTATGCCATCGGCGCGCACCAGGGCATCCTCTATGTGCGCGACGAGTACCCGCTGGCGGTGGAGCGCCTCGCCGGGGCGCTCCATCGCGCCGAGCAGGCCGGGCTGCTGGGCAGCGACATCCTCGGCTCCGGCTTTGACTTTGGGCTCCAGTTGGTGCGCGGCGCCGGCGCCTTTGTGTGCGGCGAAGAGACGGCCCTGATCGCCTCGATCGAAGGCGGGCTGGGCGAGCCCCGGCCCAAGCCGCCCTATCCGGCCACGTGCGGCCTGTGGGGCCAGCCCACGGTGATCAACAATGTCAAGACGTGGGCCTCGGTGTCGGCTATCCTGGCGCGGGGCGCCGATTGGTACGCCGGCATCGGCCTCGAGGGCAACCGGGGCACCGTCGTCTTTTCGCTGGTGGGCCAGGTGGCGAACACCGGCCTGGTCGAGGTGCCGCTCGGCCTGTCGCTGCGCGAGCTGATCGAGGGCATCGGCGGCGGGGGGCAGGGGGGGCGGGCCGTCAAGGCGGTGCAGACCGGCGGGCCGTCCGGCGGCTGCCTGCCCGCGGACTTGTTTCACCTGTCGATCGATTATGAGACGCTGACCCGCGCCGGCTCGATCATGGGCTCGGGCGGCATGGTGGTGATGGACGAGGACACGTGCATGGTCGACGTGGCGCGCTACTTTCTCGCCTTTACCATGGCCGAGTCGTGCGGCAAGTGCCTGCCCTGCCGCGAGGGCACGCGCACCATGCACGAGATCCTGACCCGGCTGGTGGCGGGGGAGGGCCGGCCCGGGGACCTGGATCTGCTGGAAGAGACAGCCGCCTGGGTCAAGGCCACCGCGCTGTGCGGGCTGGGCCAGACGGCGCCCAACCCGGTGCTCTCTACGCTGCGCTACTTTCGCCACGAGTACGAGGCGCACGTGCGCGACAAGCGCTGCCCGGCCGGCGTGTGCCGCGCCCTGATCGAGTTCCGGATCGTGCCCGAGCGGTGCACCGGCTGCGGCCTCTGCCTGCGCGAATGTCCTTCGGGGGCCATCAGCGGCCAGCCCAAGGAGCCGCACGCCATCGATCCGGCCCTCTGCTCGCGCTGCCGGCTCTGTTACGACGTCTGCCCTGTCGATGCGATCGAGATCGTGAGGTGAGCCGATGGTCGAGGTGACGGTCAACGGACGGCCGGTGCGTGTCCCCCGTGGGACCTATCTTCTGGCGGCGGTGCAGGCCGCCGGCGTGACGCTGCCCACCCTGTGCCACCACGAGGCGCTGGCGCCCTACGGCGCCTGCCGGCTGTGCATGGTGACGATCACGGCGCCCTGCCAGGCGCTGGTCGCCTCGTGCGCCTACCCGGTGGAAGAGGATCTGGTGGTCGAGACGGAATCGCCGCAGGCCGTCGCCGCGCGGCGGATGGCGCTCGAGTTCCTCCTCGCCTGCTGCCCCACGTCGGAAGTGATCCGCGGCCTCGCCGCGCAGGAGGGCGTGACGGCGACGCGCTTCTCTCCGCCCTCGCCGCCGCGGGCTAATGCGCTGTGCGTGCTGTGCGGCCTGTGTGTGCGTGTGTGCCGTGAAGCCATCGGCGCCGCCGCCCTCTCGTTCATCGGGCGCGGGCAGGCGCGGCGCGTGGGCACCCCTTTCGAGGTGCACTCGGAGGCGTGCATCGGCTGCGGCGCCTGTGCCGAGATCTGTCCCACGGGCGCCGTCGAGATCGTGGACCGGGGCAGCCGGCGGCTCTTGCGCACCTGGAATACCGAGGTTGAGCTGTGTGCCTGCCCCGAGTGCGGGTGCTTTTTCGCGCCGCAGCCGGTGGCCTTTCTCGGCGAGATGCTGCCCGAGGTGGGCGAGCTGTGGGCCCTGTGCCCCGCCTGCCGGCGGCAGCGGACGGCCCGCCAATCCCTTGCCGTTCTATCGTAGGGGCGCGGGGACCGCGCCCCCACCAATCTCAAAAGGAGAAATACCCATGGCTGATTTTGAAGTCAAGGGGCGTGAGAATGGCCCCTATCTGATCAAGGGCCAGGCCGGGTATGTCGACGCCGACGGCGTCGAGCAGCAAACCGCGGGCAAGATGGTGGCCCTCTGCCGCTGCGGCGGATCGAAGAACAAGCCCTTCTGCGACGGCACCCACCGCGCGCTCGAGTTCCAGGCGCCGCCGGTCGAGCTGGCGTTTACGATGGACGATTGATGATGGACGTGCCTGGCACGGCCGGCGTGAGGGCCGGCTGTGCCAGGCGGTTACCTACTGTGCGTCCTCGTTGATTCGCCCCATTCAGCCACCCACTCCATCTCCAGTTGCTCCCCTTGCTTCCGAACCCGAGGTTTCGGCGCTGCTGTTCCCTCGTTGTGTTCCGGTCGCATTTGCCCTCCATCCTCCGGCAAAGGTACTTCCTCTCCGTCATCCCACAGCAGCCCAGGTCTCGGAATACTGTAATAGACTTCGCCAGACTTGGACGCATTGCCACTATTATTGTTTGGAGCGAATCTTCCCAACGCCCCTTCCAGATACTCTTCCTCAGCGTCCACGCAGATCCAGCGTCTTCCCGTTGCTTCGGCCACTTCTCCTGTCACACAACTTCCACCGAACGGGTCCACCACCAGGTCCCCTTCTTCGGTCAACATCCGGATGAAAAACTCGGGCAGAAGCGATGGAAACCGGGCAGGGTGCGGTCTAATATTATGTTCATCGCAATACCTCAGGTAGTAGCTGTTGCTCTCGGTGTTGGGAATGGCGATCAAGTTAGGCGGAATGGCTCCTTTGTGTTTGATACTGAACTTCTCACTGATATCATGCCCCGAAGGTCGCTTTTTCGCGCGGTATCCTTTTTCCAGCAGTTCTTCCATGCTTGCACTATACGGCTGCAGTACCCTCCGATTGCTTGCTTTGGGATAGGGAGTGGGCGACAGCCACCAGACGCAATTGACTGCATCCTTCACCCGAATCCGCCGCACCGTCACCCACTCTGCCGGTGTCGGCAGTTTGGATGGATTCCACCAGTAGAACTCCTGGGCAAGATGAAAGCCGACTTTTTCCACAAGCATGATCAGCAGCTTGAAGTGATATAGACTCCGAGTTGGCAACCCTGGAATCCATGAACCGCCGATGTCAATGACCAGGCTGCCGCTATCCTTCAAGACACGTTTGAAAGCCTCGCCAAACGGCTTGAACCAATCCACATAATCGGAAGCATCGACGTTGCCATATTCCTTTTTCCGGACCAGGCCGAACGGCGGGCTGGTCATGATCAGATCAACCGACTTGGCCTCGACCGCACCGTTGAGAACGTTGAGAGAATCGCCAAGGATCATCTTTCCTAGTTCAGTCTTGTGATACACACGCATTCTTATTCGCCTTCCAGTTTGATCTCTTTGAGCCGCATTGCTTGTTTTGCTTCCCGATGCAACACGCTCACGATGTATGGTGGGTTTGCTGCGATGCTCTCCAGATCCTCTCCGTCGATCATGATGATTGCCAGATTCGTGTCCTGCATGATCCTACTTGCATAATACCTTGCTTCCGATCCGATCTTGCCCGTGCCGACGATAACGATCGCGTTACTCTTTAGAAACTGGGTGAGCCCTACTTCTTTCGCTACATCATCCAGGGCGACTCTCGCCCTGTTCTTGCACTGCACCTGCCACCTTGTGAACACCAGTCGCGTCGAGTCAAATACAACATCGACCTCAGCGCCCCCCGTCGCACTGCCCCGAAGTCGAGTTCCGACGTATCGCAGATCGATCAGCCGCATCAGCTTGAACGCTAATGCTTCCAACGCCAGGCCTTTCACATGCGTATCTTCATCCTTGAGTTCAGCAAGGATCTCGTCAACGGGTTTTCGTAGCAGAGGGCGTAGATCTGCGTGCATCTGCCGCTCAAATTGCTCAATCAAAGGCACAGTCACTTCTCGAACCAGCTTCTCGGTGGGTGTTATCAGGTGGGCTTTTGCTCCCCGCCCGTCTGTTCCCCGCTCGACTTTGATGTAGCCTGCATCCCGCAGTGGATAAACGACGGTACGTGCCATCATCTTCTCGTTGAACCGTACGCCGTACGTAGCCGTCGCCAGCCGCTCTATGTCGTTGGAAGCATAGGTCCGTCCATCGCCAATATTCGCCAGCGTCTTCAAGAACGCCTGTTGCTCGGGCGTCAGTTGCATCAACGCCTCGATCTCATCGAGGCCAACACCGATGATGCTTTCCAACTTTTTTTGATCAACTCGCCACCCCGCGCCTTTTATGACCCCGGCCTTTGACAGCCACAGTCTTATCATGCTGGCATGTTTGCCACCTCTCGGAAAATGGACGCCCCGTTCTTCCAGATTCCGTCTGATGCTTACCAGTGTGACCTTCTCGCCCGCAAATTGCATGTCCTGAACGCATTGAACCAGTGTCAATCCCATCAAGTTGAGAAGAATATGCCGTGCCAGCTCCCGGTACAGTTGTGCTTCGTTGTCTCGTATCTCGTACAAATGGTTCCCAAACTCGGTCAGGCGAAAATCCTCGCCCATGAGCAGGTAATTCTGCATGCTCAAGCGCAAGTTCATCGCCAGCTTGCGCTTATTCCTCTCTGTAGTGGCATGTTCAGCAAAATAGGTGTCTCGGAAGGCACCCTCAATTGCTTCCTTGCTGCCTTTGTGCTCCTTCACAATTTCCAATGCTTCAGAGAAGGAGATGGTCGTGGGTGAGAACTCGCTGCCAAATGGGAGATCGCTCTTTCGCATGGTTGCTAAATCTCTCCTGTCGCTCTCTGCTCTGCATCGACCTGGTCTATCGTCACTGGCCGTATCGCGAGTTGTGTGTAAATTCGCCATCGGCAGAGCGCACAGCCGTGCGCCCCTACAATTTACACAACTTTTGGCACACTGTCGAATCAACAGCACTATTGTGAGAGTACACAAGCTTTGCTGTTGTCTTTCATCACCGGCCTTACATCATGATCTCGACGAACGCTTGTTTGGGTGCACCTGCAGCCAGTATACCACTACTTCCTCACGAGCGCAAGACACGAGTCACGACCTGGACATGGCGAGAAGCCCAAGGCAGCGCCCTGCTGTCGCCATCGTCCATCTCATCGCCGGCTTGACTTTTCCCTCAATTGGGAGTATGCTATTCCGCTATGGCGGTCGTCACCTGGTGAAATGTGCGTCAGCACATGCGGTTTCTACCGGTGGTGGCGGCCTCTTGCCAATTCTCAAGCTACGGGCAGGTAAGAGCAACCATGGCACTCTGTGTTTACCTGTTTGGCCAGCCCAGGCTGGTGTACCACGCGCAGCCGGTCAAGTTCATTGCGCCGCCCAAAACGCTGCCCTTGCTGGCCTACCTGCTGCTTTACCGTCACCAGGCCGTCGAGCGCCGGCAAGTGGCGTTTGTGATGACTGGGTCTTTTTCGAGCGCGAGCGTCTGCGTAGCCTCTATTT
>JAFGIA010000334.1 GCA_016929795.1 Anaerolineae bacterium | reverse complement strand
GATGGTAGCGACGGGCGTGGTGCGCCTCGGCGGGATGCAGAGTGGCGGGACACGGGTCCTCGAGGCGGTGGATTGGGCACGCGCCACACAATACCTGGCGAGCGAGATGCCCTATCCGGCCGAGGTGAGCGGCACGGTGTCGATCGACACGACGACGGGCAGCATCACGGGCACAGGATCGCTCGACGTGTTGATCGATGGCACACAGCGCATCGCCATCGTCGAGGGTGATTTTGCCCTGAACGCGAGCAGCGGGCGAGTGACGGGTGACGTGGCGGCGGGTGTGCCCCTGGGCGACTATGGCAAGGTGGGCCTGAGCAGCCTGCAGGACGTGAGCGTCGACGTGGCGACGGGTGAGATCCACGCCAGAGGGCAGGCGACCCTGACGCCGGTGCCGGGGGTGTCGACCGTGTTGTCGGGGACGTTTGTGGTGCAGCCGAAAGCGTTCAAGCTGGCCTACGCCGGGCAGTTGGACCTGGAGGCAGGGAGCGTCACGATCCCGCTGCGCGGCGTCGAGGCCGAGATCGACTTTACCAATGGCTACTTCAGTGGGCGATCCAGCAGCGTCGAGATCCCGAACATTGGCACGATCGTCGAGACGTCGACGCCACAGGCCGAGTTCGTGCTCGACGCCAGCGAAGGCCGGCTGAAGTTCAGCATCGACACGGGCGTCAGCTCCTCGCTGACGTTGGGCAACATCACGCTGTCGCTCGGCACCGGCGGGCCGGGGTTCGCCTTTGAGATCAACCTGAGCACCGGCTACTTTTACCTTCAGGTGAGCAGCATCGACCTTGGGGCGGGGAGTATCAATAACGTCGAGATCGAGATCGACCCGAGTGGGAACATCCTCTTCGAGCCCGAGTATACGGTGCCCGGCTACCTATCCGATCCTTTCTACGGGCAGATCCGCTTTGCCGGCGACGTATCAATCATGATCCCGGTGGCGAACGACGGGGACGAGGGGGGCGCATGGCCGGAAGATGAGCGCGAGCCCGAGCAGACCGCGAGCCAGAGCGAAAAAGCGGTGGGGCTGATGCTGAATGTCAAGGGCGAGCAGGTGATCCGCGTTCCAGATGGCGACGGGTTCTTGTGGGCCACGAACGCCACGCTGGGGATCGAGCTGTCGGCTGGCGTCGCCACGCTCGGGATCGAGATGGGCGGTACGACGAGCGTGTATGCCCTGGGGGGCGACGATCCGCTGCTCGCCATCGGCCTGGGGGTCGAAGGACTCGCCCTGAAGGACCTGGGCCTGAGCATGCCCGACGCGTTGGGCAACATTGCGCTCCAGCCAGGTCAAACGGCGGTGTTTGTCTACCACCTGGCGGATCAGCAGCTAGAGGGCGCAGGCATCTATACTTACCTGGGCCTGGAGGTGACGGGACAATTCACCGTGACGGCCTCGACGGGCATGACCGTCAGCGGCCAACTCGACGTGCCGCTGGGCGGTGTGCATGTAGGGGTGACCGGGGCGCTCGACTGGGAGGGCAACCTGCTGGTGACAGGCACAGGAGATCTGACCTGGCTGGGTCTCACCATGGCCAGCGCCGGCTTTACCCTGGACAACGATGGGCTGTACGTCAACGGCACGGTCACGATCCCTGCGGTCGGCGCGGCAGCCGTCGCCGGCTCTGTGGCTAGCGACGGCACCTTCTCCTTCTCGGGCATGGCCAACGTCAACCCAGGCGGATTGGGCCAGATGACGGCGGCGGTCCATTGGACGCATACCAACCTGACGCTGGCAGGCACGGTGCAGACGCCGGTGGGCGACGCCACCGTGTCGGGCACGGCGTCCGCCTCCTCCTTCCTGCTCACGGGCAGCGGCAGCCTGGGCTTGGGCGGCTTTACCATGGCCGCGGCGTCGGTCACCCTCGACAGCGCCACCGGGCTCTACGCCCAGGGGGCAGTGAGCG
This sequence comes from Anaerolineae bacterium, assembly GCA_016929795.1. Next base: position 43,915 of record JAFGIA010000334.1, on the reverse strand, counting down.
TGCCGGGCGCCGGGTCGGTCACCCTGTCCGGTGCCATCCAGAAGAATGGCTACTTTACCCTGACGGGCAGTGGCAGCCTGGTGCCGGGTGGGTTTCAGCTCGCCAGCGCATCGTTCTCTCTGACCAAAAGCGCCGCCGGGACAAGCTTTCAGGCCAACGGCTCGCTCTACCTGGGCGGCGCCACGGTGGCCAGCGCGAGCCTGAGCATCGGCGCGGACGGCTCCTTCTCGGGCAGTGGATCGGTGAACTGGGGAGGGTTCACCATCTCGGCGAGCGTCTCGATGAGCAGCGCGGGAGCCGTCACGCTCAGCGGGTCGATCGCGGTGGATGCCACCTACAGCGGGTATGGGATCGAGGGCACACTGAGCCTGTCGGCGAGCAGCAGTGGCAGCGTGTCGGCCGAGATCGACTTTCGGGCCAAGCTTGCCGGGGAGACGGTATTCAGCGGCACGGCAAGTGTCAGCAGCAGTGGGAAGGTGAAATTTAAGGCGTGTGTCTGTGGTTGGAGCTGGTGCTGCGCGTCGGTGACGATCTATCTCTAGGCCATGAGGCACAATTCAGAGGATGGTGGTACAAGGGCGCCTGGGGCGCAATCCTCTGGGGGGCGATAGATCAGGGGGTGCCGAACAGGGCTTCGAGGATGGGGAGGCGCGCGGCGGCGCGGGCGGCGACGAGCGCGGCGAGCATGGCCAGGCCGGGCCAGAGGAGCCACGCCGCTGCCGTGGCGGCGAGGAGTGGTGCCCACGCGCCGGGCCCGGGCAGGCCCTGGCTGCCCAGCCCTAGCTGAGCGCGGGCGATCCAGAAAAAGATCAGGGTGACTGCCCAACCGAGCAACGTGCCGACGCCGGCTGCGACGGCGCCAAGCAGTCCCGCCTCGGCCAGCACCAGGCGCGCCACGTGGGGCCGCGCGGCGCCGACGGCACGCAGCAGGCCGATCTCTTCCCGGCGCTCTGCGACCGACGACAGGGTGGCGCTGACCACGCCGAGCAGCGCGACCAACCCACTCAGGCCCGACAACAAACCCATGGCCAGGCGGGCTTGCTGAAAGGTGCCCTGGAGCCGCCCGGCTGCCTCGCGCAGCGACAGGAGCGTGCCACCATGGGTGCGCACGGCGCTGCGCAGGGCGCTGCGCACCGTGGCCGGGTCGGTGCCCGGCCGGAGCTTGACCAGCGCCGCGTTCACCTCGTTGGCGCCGAGGTAGGCCTGGCCATCAGCAAGGCTCAGGACGCACGTCGTGAACTCGCTGTCGCCGACGCCGGCCACGGTGAAATCGATGGGGCCGCGCACGGTGTCGAGGCGGACCAGGTCACCCGGTCCGGCGCCCAGGCGGCGGGCGACCGCCGGCACGAGCAGCACCGCCGGGCCACGCTCAAACGCGGCGAGCGCCTCGGGCCAGCTCCCCTGGCGAAAACGAAAGGCCCCCATGCGCGCATAGGCCCCGACGTCGAGCAGGATCGTCGGCTGCCCCGGAAATACCTCGAGGGCCGGCACGGAGGCCGTGGTGCCGCGCATAATCCAGGCACCGTCGCCGCGTGCGTCGAGTGCCGCCAACAGAGAGGGGCTGAGCGGCGGCAGGCCGGAGGTGTCCTGCCCGGCCAGCTCGCCGAGCGACAGCGCCGCCACGTCGGGCAGCAAGAGATAGTCGCCGCCCGAAGAGTACTCGGGTCCACCTGACAGCCGGCCAAAGGCGGCGGCCAGCTCCTCGTCGAGGAGGGAGAGGATGCCGATGCTGCCGAGGAACATGGTCAGCACGAGCGCCAGGGCACCGGCGACGAGGTGGGCACGGCGCGGATCGCGCGCCAGGTTGCCAACGGCGAGGGGCAGCAGGCCGGGCAGCAGCCAAAAGGTAGCCGGTGCCAGGCGGGCGAGGCCGGGTAGCCGTGAGGTGCAGCCGGTGCGGATGGCGCCCATCCCCGGCGGGGCGCCAGGGTGCAAGGCCACCACTGGCGGCTGCCGCGCCGCCCGCAGCACCGGCCCCAGCGCGCCGGCGATGCTGCTGCCAACCACCAGCACAAGCGCGAGGGCGATGCTGGCCCCGGGAAGAGGCGGCGCGAGTGTGCCCGTGGTGCCCGGCGCAGCCAGGCCGCTGCCCACACGCGCGAGCAGGGAGCCAAGAAGCAATCCCAGACAGCCACCGATCCATCCAAGGAGGGCCGCTTCGCCGATCAGGAGGGCTATGACGTGAGCACGCGCCGCGCCCACCGCCCGCAGCACGGCGACCCGCCGCGCCCGGCCGGGTGCCGCCGACGCAAAGGCGGCGTACACGAGCGCCGCGCTGCCGATCAGCACCAGGACATCGACAAAGGCGAGCGCACCTACGACCACCCGCTGCCACAAGCCGGCATGGGGCTGTGCCGGTGACGAGACGACATACGCCGTGCCCAGCTCCGTTTCGAGTGCCGACTGCACGCGGCGGGCAGAGGCACCGGATGCCAGGCGCACCTCCACCAGCGTGACTGCTTTGTCCACGCCGGCAAGCGCCGCCACCGCCTCGCGCGGGGCATAGATCACCGGCCCCGGCTGGGCCGAGGCCAGGTCACGCACCTCGATCAGGCCCGACAGTGGCAGGGCGAGCTCGGTTCCGGCAAGGGTGAGGGTGACTGCGTCGCCGGGGCGCACCTGGCGCACCAGGGCCCAGGGGGAGAGGGCAACGAGGCCGGGCTGTTGCGCCGTGGGAAGGTCACCCGCGGCGAGGGCCAGCCGGTGGAAGGCCAGGTAGCCGGGCAGATCGACGCCGACGAGGGCCAGGGTGTCGACAGCCCCGCTGCCGGTGCTTATCTGCGCGGGGCGGCGCAGCAGCGGCTGCACAGCCGCCACGCCCGGCACCTGCCCGGCCCGCTCGACGAGGGCGGCAGGCAGGTCATAGTCGGCATCGTAGGCGCTGGCGATCCAGAAATCGGCGGGCTGGCTGGTGAGAGGAGCCGGTTGTTCGGCCGCGCTGCGCAGGAGCGCGCCAATGCCGCCGGTCGCGACGATCAGGCCAGAGGCGAGTGCCAGGGCGAGGATCGACAGGAGTGAGCGGGCACGGTAGCTCCACAGCTCGTGCATGGCCAGCCGGCCGAGATCGAGCGCGATCACTCCAGGATCACGAGGGAAAGGACGCCGTCCAGCCGCTCGGGCGTCAAAGCCAGGCCGATCCCGATCCCGTCAAAGCCGCTGGCCAGGGCAAACAATGATCCGTCGACGCCCTGATCAGCAGGGGTGTTCGCCTGTACGAGATCGAGGAAATGGCCGCCGTCGACGTAGCCGATGTAAAACGCCCGGTTGGGCACAGCCTGGAGAAAGGCCTGGTAGGCGGGTTGAGTCACCAGCCCGCTGCCATCGCGCTGAGCTGTGAGCCCCAGGCCGATCACCTCGGGCGAGGAGCCGAGGTAAAAGGTGCTGCCATCGAACCCATAGGCCAGGGCATAGCCACTGGCTGCGGTGCCCACCTGGTGGTGTATGGCAATGCCTTCCACCGTACTATCGCCGAGAATGGCGCCACTATCTTTGAGGGCCACGCCAAGCGCGGCCGCCTGGGCAGAATCTGTGTCGGGGCTCGTGGCGAGGAACTGTAACGAGGGAACGCTGCCAAGCAGAGGCTGAGCAGGCAGCGGTGGGGTGATACTGAGAGCAAAGGCGCCGGACAAGGGTCCCCCGGGCGCCAAGAGGCTATCTAGCAGGCTGGCACCCAAGATATCGCCGAGGCCTTCTAGCCCGAACAACCCGCGCACCCAGGGCCAGACGGCGGCTGCGTCGTGGCTCATGACCGCCAGCGCGGTGCCGGCCGGCAGAGAGGGCCAGGCAGCGGCATCGACCGGCGGCAGGGCGAATAGCGACTGGAACGCAGGCACGTCGGCCACGCCCGGGGCAAAGGTGCCATCGATGTAGATGCGCACTCCTTCCGCCTCGGGCACGCCGGCAAGCATCACGGCATCCAGGTACCAGGTCAGGGCGGAGAGAGGATCGTCGCCGCTGGATGGTGGTGGCGATCCGGCCGCACCCTGGGCCAGAACCGTGCACGAGGCGGCGATGAGCCCTTCGGGCAGGCGGCTGTGCAGCAACTGCCATGCCGGCTGCGCTGCCAGCGTGTCTTGGTCGGGCACCGAGAGCAGCGCTTCCAGCTTGTGGAACCAGACTGAGCTGGTGTTATAGATCAAGAATGCCAGGCCGTCGGCTATGGTCCACGCCAGGTGCATGGTCGCGCCGCTGCCATCCAGGAACTCGCCGTAGTAGAGCCGCCGGCCCTCGAACGATTTCTGCTCCCAGGCGGATTCGTCACCCAGGTTGTGGATGAGCGCCTCGCGCGCCTCGCGCTCGTTCGACACCTTGAGAATGGCGTACTGTGTGTTGTTCCACCATCCAGAGACGGCCGGGCCCTCGATCACGTCCATCAGGCCGAGCTCCTCGGCTTTGAACTGGCCCAACATTGAATTCTGGCCGGCAGGCCGTCCAAAGACAAGGGTGAGCAGCGCCTCGCTGGATAGATCCGCGCTCAACCGGCTGCGCAGGCTCGTCCAGCGCTCTGCGATTTCCCCCTGGGGCTTCAGGTCGAAAAAGAGGGGCAAGTCGGCATTCGCCGGGACGTAACGCGCCAGGCGGTCGAACTCGGCCGCCACGTCGCGGGCGGGCTGACCGCCGAACGACAGGTCGCAACCGGCAAGGGTGGGAAGCAGGATCAAGATCGCAACGAACGCTCGTACCGATTGTTTCATCGCGCACCTCCGAAAGTGAGCGCAGAAAGTATAACATACTTAGGTATCGTTGTCAAGCAGCGGTGCTGTGCGTAGAGAAAGCGTCGGTTTCGCGTCTGAATCGCGCTCTTGACAAGCAGAGGAGAGCGTGTTATACTACGTGCCTAAGATACTAACCTAATGAAGTAAGGCACGGACGTGTACCGGGGAGAGGAGCGCAGATGAGTATACGGGAGCAGATGCGCAAGGGCACGACGAACGTCATCCTTCTGAACTTGCTGGCAGAGGCTGACAGGCCGATGTACGGCTACGAGATCATCCAGCAGCTCGAAGGGCGGAGCGGCGGCTATTTCGAATTCAAGCAGGGGCTCGTCTACCCGCGCCTGCACGAGCTGGAGCGCGAGGGGTTCCTGCGCGCCGAGTGGCAGGGCGAAGAGGGCAGCCGGCGGCGCAAATTCTATACGATCACCGACGAGGGCCGGCGCCGCCTGGAAAGAGAGTTGCAGGGGTGGCACGCGCTGACGCGCAACGTGAACCGGCTGCTGGGGGTCGAGACGCCGTGACCGAGATCGAGGCCCTGTTGGCGCGCATCGCGGCCGGCCTCGACCTCGACGCCGAGACCGAGCACGAGGTGTTGTGCGAGATGCGCGACCACCTGGAAGAGGCAGCGGCCGCCGCGCGCGCCGCCGGGCTGGATGAGGAGGCGGCCCTCGCCCATGCGGCGGCGTGCTTTGGGATCGAGGAAGAGATAACGCGCCAACTTGGCGCGGTGCACGCGGGCTGGGGGACGGCCGACGCGGTGGTGGCGGCAGGGCTGCCGGTGGTGTGCGCGCTGGTGCTGCGCTGGCTGGCCTATGCGCCCGATGGCACGGCCCTGGGATGGCCGCAACTGCTGAGCCGGCCTGCGTTCTGGGTCGTGGCGTGCGCGGCGCTGCTGCTGCCGGTGCTCAAGTTCGAGCGCTGGCGCTACGCGCTGGCCGCCTGGGTGCTCTTCTGGGCGCTGACGATCCTCTTTGTCGCGCTGCCGGCGGCGCGCTGGTAGGCCGACACGTGGGTGGATCATGAAGCGACAGAGAAGGCACCTTCTGCTTCTGGGCGTTTGGTGCATGGCTTTTTGGGGTGTGGCCGGGGGCGCGGGAGAGGGGATCACTGAAGCACTGAAAAACAGGCCAAAGGAGGCAACAAACCTATGAAGCAATCGTCAGCGACGGATAGCGTGATAAGCAAGCCGCAAGCAGAGCGGCATGGTGGGGGGATGGCAGATCTGGCCGTGATCGAGACGATCCTGCGCAACCGTCACCACTTTTTCATCGAGATCCGGGACGGAGTGGGGCTGAATGAAAAGATGCGCGCGATGCTGATCTCGAGCATTCTCTTCCTGGCGCTGTATGGCGCGGTGCTGGGCTCGACGCACAGCCTGTGGCAAACGCTCAGCTCGGCCTTCAAGCTGCCGCTGCTCTTCCTGGCGACATTGATCGTGTGCTCTCCGACCCTCTACTTTTTCAACGTGCTCTTTGGTTCCAATCAGAGCCTGACACAAAACGTGGCCTTGATCCTGACGGCCATTACCGTGACCGGGGTTCTGCTGCTCAGTTTCGCCCCGATCGTCGTTTTCTTTTTGCTCACAACGGCGAGCTACCAGTTTTTCAAGCTGCTGAATGTTTCGATATTCGCCATCTGCGGCATCGTAGGGGTGCTCTTTTTGGCGCAGGGAATGAGGATCGTTTCGACGACAGGCAGGGAGGGCGCCACGGCACGGCGCTGGGTTCTGTGGATGTGGGTCGTCGTCTATGCCTTTGTCGGCAGCCAGATGGCGTGGACGTTGCGCCCGTTCATCGGGGCGCCGAGCATGGAGTTCGAGCTGTTCCGCCAGCTCGGCGGCAATTTCTACACCAACATCCTGGCCAGTATCGGCGAGATCCTCGGCTTCTTGACGGTGAGGTAGGAGGAAAAGATGAACGATCGAACCCCGGAAGAGCACGCGTCGACGACTGATCAGATCCTCGACCTCCTGCTGGATGCGCTGATCGAGCGGCAGAAAGCGCGCCGCGGCGCGCCGGCACCGGGCACCCAGGCCACGGGCAGTGGCTGGCGAACCCCTGTACCGCAGGGGCGCCCGCCGGCGACGGAAGAAGGGGTGAGGAGTGAGCGGCAGCCGGTGGAATCGACAGAGGCCAAGCCCGCCCCGATCCCTGTGCCCCGGCCCGAGCCGCCAGCAACCGAGCAGCGGCGGGCCGCTTTGGCTTCCACAGGCCCGGCGACCTCCCCTACGCGCGTGCCCCCCAGGCCCACGTCCGAGCGCGAGCCCCAACCTGGCGACGAAGGATGGGAGCCACCGGCCCGGCTGCCGAGCATCCACATGGGCAAGATGCTGCTGCGGCTGGCCATTCTCGTCGCCGTGCTGATCGCCCTGGTCAATATCCCGGTGAACAAGTATGGCACGAGCCTGGCGCGCATCCTGCCCGAGTCGCAGGCGTTGGTGATCCGCGACGGGCTGGTGCTGAAGGGGAGCGGACCCGAGATCTATATCCTGGAGAAGGACCGCCTGCGTTGGATCAGCAGCATGGATGCGTTCGAGCACCTAGGGCTGACGTGGGAGGATGTGCACGTGGTGGAGGATAGCTTCCTGACCAAGTTCAAGGAGGGGCCGGCGTTGCACGTGCTGCTCAAGTGCGGGGGCAGCGACCACATCTACCGGCTGGAGAACGACCAGAAGCGGTGGATCAAGGACATCGACGCCTTCCTGGCCGAGGGACACGTGTGGGATGACGTGCGCTTTGTGTCGTGCCAGTACCTACGCGACCTGCCGACCGGGCCGTCGATTCCGGAGGATGCGGGGCCGGCGCCGGAGCCTTAGGGCTTCTAAAGCGCGACAACCCGGCCGGTCCGGGCGCTTTGGTAGGCCGCATCCACGATCCGCATGTTGACCAGCCCCTCGGCGCCGCCGGGCAGCTTTTGCGCCGACAGGGCGTGGATCCGGGAGATGTAGCCGGTTCCGGCAAAGGCCATCCTGATACTCATCTCATTGACAAGCTTTTACCGACACGTCGTCGAGATAGAAGCCGGTGACGCCGATGCCGTCGCCATCGTTGTAGGCATTGAAGTAGAGGATGACCGCTTCTCCGGCATAGCCACTCAGGTCATAGGACATCATGGTCCAGCCGGTGCCATGGATGTTGTCCTGCATCAGGGTCGCCAGCCGCTCGCCCTGGTCATCCAACAAGAGGCATTCCTGGCGATCCCCTTCGTCCACGTCAGACAGAGGGGCTATCCAGAAGGTCAGGGTGATATGGCCGGCATAGGCCGGCAGGCTGATCGCCTGCTGCACGGAGGAATAGCTGCGCACGTCGTCCTCACCCGGTTTCAGGCCCAGCAGCAATGCCTGGCTCCCGCCGTGCACTTGCTCGCCGGTATAGCGGGCCGGGCGCGGTGTCTGGCCGGCGAGCCAGGCTGTGCCCGCCTCAAAACCGCCGTCGTCGATTAGCTCAACACAGCCGGGCGGAGGCGGGACGTGGTTTTTCAGGAGGAGGGGGAGATGGACGACGTGGTCGTACTCCAGGAGCCCGCCAAAGATCGTCACCACCCGTTGGTTGCCCGTATCGGCCACCACGATGTCGCCGTTGGCTGTGGCCAACGCGCCGCGAGGCTGGTTGAAAGAACCAGGATAGCCGTCGTTGGGCGCGGTGAATTGTGCGACCAGGGTGCCGGTCTCATCGAGTACCACAACGCGGTTGTTGCCTGTATCGGCCACTACGATCCGATCGGGGCCATAGAGCGACACTCCGACCGGGCTATCCAGCCCGGCGGTGATGATCTGCTGGAAGCTCAATACAAAGCCGTCAAAGCCCAACACCTGCAGCCGGTTGTTGACGGCGTCGGCGACGATCACCCGCCCATCCTCGCTGGCCGCCACTCCCTGTGGAAGGTGGAACTGGCCCGGCTCGCTGCCCCAGGTGCCAAAGGCGGTCACAAAGTTGCCCATCTCGTCAAAGGCCTGGAGGCGATGGTTACCGCTGTCGGCCACCAGGATGCGGTAGGGAAAGCCGCTACTCGTCCCGATACGCGGCACGTCGCTGATGCGGAATTCATCGATCACTGCCTCGGCCTGTTCGCTGGTCCAGTGGGTGGAGCCGACGTTCATCGTCTCGGCCAGCGTGTCGGGCACGTGGGCTGAAGGGCTGCTGTCCCGCATCTGGCCGTCGACGTACAGGGCAATGTCGGTATCATGCCAGGTCACGGCGACGTGGTGCCACTCGCCGGCCAGCCAGTGGGCGACGTTGTAGGCGACGCCATACTCGGTGGTGCTATCCCACACCATCAGGCGCAGGTTGTTGGCCCCGTCCTTGGTGATGCGTATGCGGTTGAACCACTGGTCGCCCACCTCAAAAAAGGTGTGGCTCTCTGCGTCGTTTCCAGCCCACTCCGGCTGGAGCCAGAACTCGATCGCGCCCTGGGTGCGTTCGATGTTGCCGGTGGTGCTGTAGACGAGCGTATCGCCATTGTCGGCGAGCACGCCTTGATCGTAGCGCCCACTGACAAAGCTTGTGCCACCGGGCATGCCCACCTCACCCTGGGCACCGTCGTAGTTGCCATCGAAGTGGAGGAGCAGCAGCGTGTGCTCGTCCACAGGGTATGGACCCTCAAAGGCAGCTCCCTGGCCCACGACGGCCACGCCGGCCGGGGTCTTGAACTGGCCCGGGCCGGTGCCGCGCTCACCGAATTCAAAGATTGGAGTCGCGTCCTCGTCTGCCACGCGGATCGAATGGCGGCTGTCGTACCAGTCGCCCGGGTGGCTGAATAGCAGGCGGCCCTGGGCGTCGATGGCCAGGAAACGGCTCTCCTCCAGATGGTAGTGCACGCTGCCGAAATTCTGGAGGTAGCGGCCGTCGGGCTGCTGGCGCAGCAGGGCATGGCCGTTTTGCGGATCGAGCACCACGCGCAGCCCACCGGGGCTCATGGCCACAGCAGTGGGGTTGAGCAGGCACGGGGCCCAGACAAAGTTGCTAAAGCCGCTCTCGCGGCCGGCAGAGTCCACCGCGGTAACGGCATAGACGCGCCCGGCGGCCCAGGCCTCGGTGTAGCAGAGGTCGGCCAGGAGGCCGCTGACCCGTTCGTAGGGCGGGCCGGCACGGTAGACATGGTAGCCAGCCACGCCGGGCGAGGGACTCGGGCTCCAGCACACCGTCGCCTGTTCCGCCTGAACCAAGCCGGGAGCGGCCAGCGGGGCAACCGGCGCGCCGGGCGGCGGCACGTGGGCGCTGATGACAAGCGTATGGCTGAGGGTGTCGCCTGCCCAGAAGGCCAGGTTGAAGGTGGTTATGTCGAGCCAGGTGAATTCTTCATGATCGCCCTGGATCAGCTTGAGCAAAAAGATGTTTTTGTTACCCACGACGTCCACGACGCCCAAGGGATTGTCGCGCAGCACGTGGCCGGTGCGCGTCGTGGTGCCGCCACCGGCAGGCCGGTTCGCCAACAGTACGCGCCCATCGGGCCCCGTGGTGCCCGTGATCTCGGGGGTGTTGTCGATGTCCAGCTCGCCCATCCAATTGGCCGGCCCCGTGCGTTGGTAGAGGCTCACCTGCACGTTGCCGGCCGGGTTGCCCTGGTTGTCGAGCACCAGCAAATAGTTCTCCTCAGGGATGTCGAACTGGTACTCGCCATAGTATCCGCGGCGATAGCCCTTCGTGGAAGAGATGCCCCCGGCACTGTGGCTGGAGTAGAGGTGGGGATCGGTGTGTGGGTCGATGTCACCGCCGCCCATCAGGTCGGGGCGAGGCCAGCCAAAGCCGAGGTTCGCCGGCCCACTATCCTGGTCCAACACCTGCACGCTGCTGTGGGCGACGTTCAGGTTGTAGAGATCGATCAACCCCACCTGGTGGCTCAGCTCGTGGACCAGCGCCCAATCGATGTCGGCTACGGGATCGTACCAGCCACTGACCAGCCGGTAGTCGGCATCGACGAACCAGCCACCGTCGCTGGCCCGATCCCAGGGCAGCGAGGTGGGGCTGACTATGATCTGGTTGATGCGCACCCGCTCGGTGGCCCCAGCCGGCGTGGTGGGATAGGTTGAGTGGGCAAAGGACCAGTTCATAGCCGCCACCTGGCGCTGGAGCCAGTCCTCGGCCGAATAGGAAAACGCCGCCGGGTCCCAGGGCGTGTTGTACGCCTCGTACATCTCGGGGGTGATCACGAACCGGAAGCCCAATGCGTTGGTCCGGTCTACCAGTTGGTTGTTGGTCTCGTAGGTTTCGTCGATCGCGTCGTCGGGGTCCACGACAAAGGCAATTGTGTGGTCATCTACCACGCGCTCGCCATCCACCGTGTGCGCCCACACCCACTGATAGGTGACGGTGATCTCGGCGGCCGGCGCCAGCGACGGCAGCGTGCCGGACGCCACCTCGCCCCCATCGATGCGCCACGAATAGGCAAACGCCGGGCTGGCGTCCGTGCCCTTGTTGACAATATGGGCGGTAAAGGTGACTACCTCGCCCGGAGCGGGCCAGCGCTGCTCGCCCTCAGTGCCGGGGCAAAGAAACGGAAGGCCATCCGCATAGTTGACGCAGTAGGCCTTGTAGATCGGGTCGCGCTCGATGTAGGTCACGTCGAGGTCGATGCCAACCGGCGGCGTGGTAGGCGCCCAGCCCGCCGGCGCGGCGCGGGCCACCGGCTGCCACGGATAGCCGGCTCCCGGCAGGGGCTCGCCGTCCCTCAGCCGCGTGGGTGAGGACAGACGCTGGGACGCCCCAGGTGGATCAAGCTGCTGGGCCTGGATCGTGGCTGTGGCCAGGCCGAGTCCGACTATCAACAGGACGATACCCCACTGCCGTGCCGGTGCCAACTGGATCTTCATTTCTTGCCTCCTCCACTCGTATCCGAGCCCGGCGAGGCGGATGAAAAACGCCCGCCACCCGCCTTGGCCTGATGGTCACGCCAGGGCGGTGAGCGGGCTGTCTGGAGTTATGTGAGCGACCAAGGCCTGCCGGCCGCCTTGGAGATGGTCCGGGCCAGAACACGCCGCAGTGATGCGGAGCTGGTCACCAGACAATCTCATTATAGCAGGAGAGGTGGAAAAAGTCAACAGGGCGCCACGCAGGGCTGTACCGGGGCCTAGGCCACGGCCTGATTTGACCTGCCTCTCTGCGTATGCTATACTTGACGCGCTACCGACAACGCCGCCTGTCACTCACTGCTCTCGAATCGGAGTAACGACGTAGAACTACGCCGGAGGGAGTCTTTGATCGCCAGCAGGGATCTGGATCTGTTAGAATCGTTCGACGGAAATGGAAACGTTTTGCTCACCGCATACTTGCAGTTGGACACCCCGGAGCACCGCAGAGCAGCCTACGGAGAATTTCTGAAACTGGCGCGCGCGCGCTTGGATGCGGATGATGAACAATCCGAGTACCGCCAGGCGCTCGAAGAAGACATTGAGATCGTCGGCCTCTACTTGAGGACCAACGGCCACGGCGCCCGCCGCCATCCTGGGCTGGCGATCTTTTCGTGTGCTGCGCGTCTCTTCTGGCGTGCCTACCCATTGCCCGTTGCACTGGCGAACCGGGTCGAGGTTGGCCGCCACTTTGATGTGCAGCCGCTCAAAGAGATCGTGCACGCGCTGGTCCACTGATCGCCTGGAACCCTGGTTTCTGTTTTTTGCGCAGGCGGTGACTTGTCGCTTGCTCCTGCCTGTGCTATACTCCCCCTCACGTGGGGAGGATTGAATATGAAGCCAGAAGAGATGATCGACCGTGTTCTTGTGGACGAGCACACCCTGCAGCAGCGCGTGACCGAGCTGGCACACACCATCTCGGTCGATTACCAGGGCAGGGACCTGGTGTTGGTGTGTATTCTGAAGGGCGGGGTCACCTTTCTCACCGACCTGATGCGCGAGATCACTGTGCCTCACGAGGTCGAGTTCATGGCCATCTCCAGCTATGGCTCTGGCCGGCGCGAGAGCAGCGGCGCTGTGCGGCTGATCATGGATCTCAAGAATGACATTGCCGGCCGTGACGTGCTCCTGATCGAGGATATTGTCGACAGTGGGCAAACGATGGACTACCTGCTCCGCCTTTTCCACGCGCGCCAGCCCGCTACCCTGCGCGTCTGCACTTTGCTCAACAAGCCCAGCCGCCGTACCATCGATGTGCCCCTCGACTATGTCGGGTTCGACATCCCCGACGAATTCGTCCTCGGCTACGGCCTCGACTTTGACGAAAAGTATCGCAACCTTCCCTACGTCGCCGTGCTCAAACAGGAATACTTTGGCGGCCTCCCCCCACAGGGCTGCGGCTAGTGCACCAGGATGTGTACGATCTTGAGCTCCGACCTCCCGAGATAAAAAAGCCCGGTCAGCGCTGACCGGGCTTGATCCCTGCCATCTGTCCTGTCTTACGGCACGATAAAGTAGCTGACCTGCACCTGGTAGCCGATCTCGACCTCGCCGGGGCTGATCGAAGTGCCGCCCGCGGCGTCGCGCGCATATGCCATCTCGGTCACAATCCCAGGGCTCGAGATCACCTCGCTCACCGACATCACCGAGCCAAGCTCCACGCCAGCCAGCGTGGCGAGTGCCTCTGCGCGCGCGGCGGCGGCGGTCATCGCATCGGTGCGCGCATCGGCCTGGGCAGCTGCGGGGTCCTCGATCGTAAAGCTCACGCCCCAGATGTTGTTGGCGCCGGCCTCGATCACGGCATCGAGCACCTGGCCCACACGGTCCAGAGCGCGGATGGTCACCGTGACCATGTTTGAAACGCGGTACACAGGGGCAGCCTGTTCCCCTGTCGCGCTCGGCAACGGCTCCGGGTAGCGGTCGAGGCTGATGCTAAAGTTTGTTGTCTGGATGTCCTTGTCGGCGATGCCCGCGGCCTTGAGCGCGGCCAGCACCGCCTCCATCTGTGCCTCATTCTCCGCCACAGCCTGGGCGATCGTCTCGCCGGACGTCTCGACGCCCACCGTCACGCGCGCAATGTCGGGCTGAATCCGTACCGAGCCCTGCCCGATCACAGTGATCGTCTGTACCGGGTTCAGGGCCGGGGTTTCCGGGGTCTGGGCCACTGCCTGGCCTCCGGCGATGGCTCCTGCCACCATGCCCACTGCCAGCACGGCGATGGCGGCGACGATAAGAAGGGTACGATTAAACATTTTGACCTCCACTCTACTTGATGTCTTGCGCGTCATCTCGCGCATTCGATCCTTCAGACGAAAGCAGAGGCTATTTGGTTCCACTCTGGCCGATTCCTGGTCACGGCTTGGGCGTTGGCCGCCGCGCAAGTGGAGCCATCATCAATCCCCGCCGACCCGCGTTGACCATTCCACCCGATTCTGCTATAATGATGTATCATCTCAATAAAGGGGGGGAGTTGGGGTGTGTGCGGGCACCACACACCCCCCAACTCCCAATTATTGAGATGATACATAATGATCGTGCGGATAGCCTGTCTGTGAAGGAGCATACACTATGGATGAATGGCTCGAATCATTAATCCCCTGGGGCACAGAGGCGCTGGTGCAGATCCAGTCCTACTGCCCTGACTGGGTCCTCTCCTTCTTTCGCGGGATCACCTTCCTCGGCCAGGAGGAATTCTATCTCTTGTTGCTGCCGCTCGTGTATTGGTGCGTCAACCGCCGCATCGGCGCCGGCCTCGCCTACCTGCTCATGCTCTCCACCTGGCTCAACAGCGCCGTCAAGTACCTCTTTGCCATTCCCCGGCCGGACGATCCGCGCCTGCGTTTTCTCTATCGCGAGACGAGCCCTTCCTTCCCCAGCGGGCATTCCCAGAGCGCCGTCACAAACTGGTCATACCTGGCCTTCCGTTTTCGGCGTGGCTGGATGTGGGCGGGAGCGGTGCTCCTCGCCCTCTTGATCGGCGTGTCGCGCATGGTCCTCGCCGTCCACTTTCCCCAGGACTTGGTCGGCGGCTGGACGATCGGCATCGCCCTCCTGCTGATCTATGCCTGGGCCGAGCCGCGCGCGATACACTGGCTCGGCACCCAGTCGCGCCCGGTGCAGCTTGCTCTGGCGGCATTGGCCCCCCTGGTGCTTATCGTGTTACATCCTGCCGATGTCGATGGTTTCTATCCTGCCTCCGACGCTATCACGCCCGCCGCCGCCCTGGCGGGCATTGGCGTCGGCATTGTGCTGGAGCGCGCCTACGTCCGCTTCGATGCCGGCGGCCCGTGGCACCAGCGCCTCCTGCGCCTCCTCCTCGGCATGGTCATCGTCGTCGCCATCTATGCCCTCCCCAAGCTCCTCCTCCCTGCCGACCTGCCGCACGGTGCCGAGTCCGTCGCCCGTTTTGTGCGCTACGTCCTGATCGGCTGGGCCACCGGCTTTTTCTGTCCCTGGCTGTTTGTCAAACTCGGCCTTGCGGCGCGCGAGACGGAGGCGCCAGCCGCTCTCACCAGTTCCAGCCTGTCGGCCTAGAGATGCCGGTGATGCGCTGTCGTGTCTGAGGTTCGACACCCATGACTCGCTTCCTCGTCTGGCTGACTTCTTTTACGAGCCTGATCGGGCTCGCGATCACCCTCTGCCTGGGCCTCTATCTGGTCACCCGCACGCCCCGCAGCCGCCTATCATGGCTCGCCGCCCTCACGCTCTGGGCGCTCAGCGGCTTTACCCTCTACACGGCCCTGCTCGTCGCCCGGCCCGATAGCCAGGCACTGGCCCTCTTTCGCCCCACCGCTGCCCTTGCCCTGGCACTCGGGTTCCACCTCACGCTGCTCCTGCCGCCAGGCGCCGAGCCGGCGGTGCGCGATTTCTACCTGCCGCCCCTTCACCTGCCGCCACGCCTCGCCGCGCGCCTTGGCACGCGGGCACCCGGCCTCAGTCGCCTGGCTGTGCCGTTAGCCTACACCCTGGCGATCCTCCTGCCTGTGCTCGGGGCCTTTCCCCTCGGCCTGGCGCCCGATACGCCCGATGGCCCCGCGCTCTACCTTTCCGAGCGCGTCACCGGCCCGCTCTATGCCATTTCGCTCGCCTACCTGGCGCTGCTCGAAGTATTGGCTCTACTCCACCTCTGGACCCGCCGCCAGGCTGCTGCCGGCACGCGCGACAGGCGCCGCTTCACTCCGCTCTTTGCCGCCGCCCTGCTGACCGGTCTCGCCGGGCTCTATCTGGGGATTGGCACCTGGCTCGATCTGCGGCTGCCGAGTGTCCCCGGCGATGTGGCGGCCGTCACCGCCTGCCTCATCCTTGCCTACACCGTCGCCCGCCACCACGCCACCGTCGAGGGGCGCATCCTCAACCGCGACCTGCTCTACATCGCCCTCATCATCGGCGCCTTTACCCTCTCCTATATCGCCGTCGCCGAAGTGCTCTACCTCGGTGGCCACACCTTTTCGACGCTGACCCTGATCCTGATCGTCGTCGTCGCCGTCAGCTCCCTCATGCTCTACGACGGCCTGCGCACCACCCTGGACCGCCTCTTCTATCGCCAGCAGTTTCGTGAGCTTCGTGCCAACTTGCGCGCCCTGGCGCGCGAGGCTGGCATGGGCCAGTCCCTGCCCGACAGGCTGCAGGCCGTCCTCGCGGCCCTCTGCCGCACCCTGGGCGCCAGGCGCGGCCTCATCGCCCTGCGGCGTGACGATGGCGACTATGTGTGCCAGGCTTCCGTGCGCGCACACCCGGCCGGCCACGTGTTCCCGGCCCAGCAGCTCCAGGTGACCGAGACCGTTGAGCTTTCGGGGTCGCTGGCGACGCGGCCCGAGGGCCTGGCCCTTCTCGTTCCCCTCTATGCCGGCGACGATCAGATCGGCACACTGGGCCTCGGCACCAAGGAATCGGGCACCGCGTACGGCGATCAGGACCTGCTCCTGCTCGATGATGTGGCCGATCAGCTGGCCGCGCTCGTCGAAACGATGCGCCTGCAAGAGGCAAACGCGCGCACCATCGCCACCCTGGTCACCGACTTTCGCCAGCGCGAGCACGCCTTACAGCGCCAGGTGCAGCAGATCCTCAGCGAGCGTGACGCAGAGCCGCCGGCTCCTGCCGGCCTGAGCGATCAGGAATTCGTCACTTTGGTAGAGGATGCCCTGCGCCACCTTCACGACTTGGCCTATCTTGGTAGCCACACTCTGGCCGGCCTCGCCGTCGTCGCCTGGCGGCTCGACGATGCCCGCGCCGCTGGCCAGGCGCCCGAGTTCGTCACCCACCTCGACCAGGGCAAGATGCTGAGCCAGGTAATGGTGCAGGCGTTGGCCAAGCTCCGGCCCGATGGTCCCGAGCCGGCCAGGCACGACGTCCCGCCGCGCACGTGGCACCAATACCTGATCCTGCACGGGGCCTACGTCGACGGCGAGCTCAACCGCGACATCATGAACCGCCTCTATATCAGCGAAGGCACCTTCAACCGCACCCGCCGCCGTGCCCTGCGCGGCCTGTCGCTCGCCCTCCGCGAGATGGAGCGCGAGGCGCACCAACGCATCCACGCGACAACCCCATAAAATTGGCATTTTTTGGCACTTCATAGCCTGGTAATGGCAGCCTGCTCGTGGTTTAATCACACTATGAGCAGAAATCAGCATCTACCCGCTGGTAGGATTTGACAGCATCCTGATATGATTTGGGAGGCATCCTGTGATACCATTACAGTCAGGTTGTATAGTTCAGCCCTGTCCGACGTGGACCAGTAGGCCGGCCGTTGCCCACCTGCCGGCCCCGCGTCCGGCAAACCTGGGCTGGTTTTGGTATCATCAAAGCTGGGGTTTTGTATCTGATTGTTACCGGGGAGGCCACCATGCAATGTCCTCGTTGTAGCAGGGCCGGTTTTCAGCCGGGTGCCCCCTGCGGGCAGTGCGCTTTCACGGGGGCGCCGGAGCAGGTCGAGGAGTGGGGCCACGTCGCCTACCTGCTCGGCGAGATTGACACCTGGCGCGAAATAGAGGCCGGTGCCCGCGGGCGTCTGCGCCGCCGCTACCAGGCCCGGCGCGAAGAGATCGAGGACGCGCTCGGCCTGCGGCCGCCGCCGCTCAGCGCGCACGAGGTGCGCGAGCTCCAGGGCCAGATCGCGCGCCTGGCCCTGCTCGATTCGGAGGTGGTATGGTGGGGCGAGTCGGGCCGGATGCCCGCCGCCCGCGTCGCCTCGCTGCGTGCCACCATCGCCCGCCGCAGCGGCGAGGCGCAGGCGCGCCTGGCCCAGGTCGCGCAGCCCGGGCTTTTCCCCGACCTGGTCGGCGACAGGCTGGCCCAGATCAGCTACCTCCTCCAGGTCGCCGGGCGCGCTCACGGCAGGGGCTATTTCGTCAATAGCGCCGCGTATCGCGCCGTGCGCGACAGCCTCACTGCCAGGCGCGAGGCGCTCGAGGTAGAAGCGGGCCTGCGCCGCCCACCACGCCGCGCGCCGGCACCCAGGCCTGGCGCGGCACCTCCCGCGCCAGTGGCACCGCCGCCGAAAAAAACACGCGAGCCAATCACGTGGGAGCGTGTGTCTCAAACCCTCCTGTCGGAGCGCACTCTGAACATCCTTCTCTTCCTTGGGGCCTTCCTGCTGATGGCCGCCGCCACCACCTATGTCGTCTACAACTGGGAAAAGCTGCCGTCTCCCGTGCAGCTCGCGTTCATCGTCCTCTTTACCCTCGCCTTCTATGGTGCCGGATGGTTTCTGCGCGTCCGGATGGCGCTGCGCGCCAGCGGCATCGCCGTCACGGCCATCGGCTCACTCCTCGTGCCTCTCGACTTTTACGCCATCTTTGTGGCCGGAGGGCTGTGGCCCCCCGGGGCGTGGCCCTGGGTATGGCTGGTGGCCTCGACGGCCTGCCTGCCCGTCTACCTCTGGACCGCGATCCGCATTCGCGCCGAGTTTTTTGCCTACCTGGTTGCCGCCGCGGCAGGCAGCCTCGTGTGCGCCGCGCTCGAGGTGGCTGGTATCGACAGGGCATGGTGGCTGACGGCCATCGCCGCACTATCACTCGCTGCCGGCTGGCTGGCCTATCGCCTGCGCGCCACCGAGGGCGCCTGGTGCATCCTGGCCGCCCCACTCTCTTTTTCCGCGCTCGTCGCCACGTCGGTCGCGCTGCCCTTCACCGTCGGATGGTGGTTGCTCGACCGCGCCGCCGGCCCGGCCCTCGATGCTTCGCTTGCCGCCGGTTGGGCGCTCGCTCCCCTTCTCTATGCCTGCGCTGCACACCGTGAAAAGAGCGCCCTCCTTGCCGGCGCGGCCGCCACCTCGCTGCCGGCCGCCCTCTTTTTCGTGCTGCGCCTCCTCTTTGAACCGTGGGGGATCGAGTCACCCTGGTACGCCACCGGCTGGGCCCTCCTCGCTGGCCTTTACCTGTGGGCCGGCCGGCGCCAGGCACCGCACGCTCTCGCCCCGTGGGGGCGCATCACCACTGGTGGGGGGCTTGGCCTTGCCGTCCTATCCACCGCGTGGGCCGCGCTGGACCCGTGGGCCGCCGCCACCACCCACGCGCTGTTGGCAGCCGTCGCCCTGCTGGCGATCCTTTCGTGGGCACGCCCCCATCTGGTGCCCCTCGCCAGCCTCCTCGCCTTCTCGGCCATCACCTTTGCCATGGCGGGTGCGCACCTCGAGCCCGCCGAGCTGTGCCTCGGCTGGGCGCTCCTCTCTGTGCTCCACGTGCTGGCGTCACGTGCCCTGCGCGCGCGGCCTGCCTACGCGGCGCGCCTCTTGGCCGCAGTACCCATTCTTGCCGCGTTAACGCTCGTGCCGCCGCTGGCCCTGCGCCACGAGCCGCTCCTCACCTACGCCGTCGGCCACTGGATCGGGCTGGCCGCGTGGCTGTTGTGGCTCGATCGTGCCGGTGAGGACCCGGCGCTCGGCGCACTCCTGGCCCGCAGCGGCCCCCTGCGCGCCTCAGCCCTCCATTGGGCCGTGGCCCTGCCCCTGCCCTTCTTTGCCGCCCTGGTCTACACCCGCTTTACGTCCCCGGGCGCGTGGCTCGGCGTCGCCATGCTCCTGATCGCGTGGGCGATGGCCGGTGTTGGATATTGGATATTGGATATTCGAGACCGCCGGCTGGGGGTTGGGTGGCCCGGCTGGGCCTGGCTGGCCGCCGGTTGGGGGGGGAGCGTCGCTGGGGTTGCGCTCACGACCGGCTATTTTGATCAGGCCCTGCTCGGTGTGGCGCTGCTGCTCGCCTCGGCCCTCTATTTTTCCTCGGCCTGGGTGCTTGGCACCGATCTCTGGCTGATCCCGGGCGGCCTGGTGCTGCCCCTTGGCCTGCTCGTGCTCCTCGACTTCTGGCAGGTGCCGTGGGCACAACAGAGCCTGGTGCTGGCTGCCGTGACGGCCGGCTACCTCCTCTGTGGAGTGTGGCTGGAAGAGCGCTGTGCTGTGGCGCGCGATTTCGTCGCCCCCCTCCACGCCGTCGCGCACCTCGTGGCCGTAGCGGCCGTTGCCTGGGGGTTGGCGCCCGGCCTCGGGCACATGCCATGGCCCGACTCGGCACGCCTCTGGGCAGCCGCTGGTCAGCTACTGCTCGGCCTGGCCTATGGCACCCTGGCCTGGTTCCACGCCCGCGAGCGCTGGGCACACGCCGCGGCCTGGCTCGGCGTCGTTGCCGGCGGCCTGGTGGCGACGGCCTACAGCCAGGGACGCGGCTCGTCGGCGTTCAAGGCGGCCCTCCTGGCCGTCGCCTACGTCCTCGCCGAACGAGCCCTCGCCAGTGGGTGGCTGCGGCGCCGCTGGGCCGGCGCGGCGCGTGCCTGGCCGCTCTACCGCCGGCCGCTGCTCGTCGCCGGCTGGGCTGTGTCCGCCGGCGCGGTCGCCCTCGCCCTGGTGCGCAATCTCCTCTTCCTCGGCGGCGGCTACACCCGCGAGATGTGGGCTGCCGCCGGCATCACCACACTGGTCGCATTGTATGCCGCCGCGGCGTGGCTCTACCGCCGCCGCATCTTTCTCTGGCTCGCTGCGCCTCTCCTCTTTGTGCCCTGGACGATCCTGGCGCAGCACGGCTGGCTCCTGTGGATGCCGCCACGCGAGCTGTCACACCTGGCGATTTCGTGGACCGCCCTGGCGTGGCTCGAGCTGGCGGCGGGCCTGGCACTCACACGGCGCATCGCTGGCGACGGGCATGGTCTCGACGGTGGCCTGCCGCTGCGTGCCGTGGCCAATGGGTTCATGGCGCTCGCGCTCCTGGTGAGCGCCTTCGATTCCGGGGTCGCGAGTGTTACGTGGGGCGCTGGCCTGGTTTTCTACCTGGTGCAGGCAGCAATCGATAGGCACCTGGGCCTCCCTGCCTGGCGCGCGTCGCGGTTTATCTGCCCGGCGGCGTTCGTCGCGCCTGCCTGGACCCTCCACTTGCTGCATTTCATCCTCCCCACCTCGCCACCTGCCCTCTATGGGCTGCTCCTGCTCGCGCAGGCGTTTCCCTTTCTTGCCCTCGGCCTCTGGCTCCACCGCCGGCTCGACAGTCAAGCTGCCGTGCCTGTCTACCTGAGCATTGTCGTGGTCGGCTATGCGGGTACACTCCTCGTTGCTGGTCACCAGCCACTGCTTGCCTTCGCCCTTGCCTGGGATGCTCTGCTCTGCTTGTTTGCCACGCGCTTTGCCCGCCGTCCAGAATGGGGCTTTCCTGCGGCCGCCCTTGGCGCGGCCGCCCTATGGGTGGCGCTGGTCGTGGCGGGGGTGCCTCTCGATCGCCGCGGCTGGGGCCTCGTCGCCCTCGGCGCTGACTATCTGGCCCTGGCCCTCGTCCTCCGCTCCCCACGCATCCCCCACCTGCGGCCTTGTGCCGCAGCGCCGCTGGCAGCCGCGTTTGCCGCCGTCAGCCTCGGCCTGGTGCCGTCAAGCCTGGACGATACCGCCGCTTTCTGGGGCTACCTCGGGGCAGCGTCTGTTGTCGCCGCTGGCGCGGTCGCGCTCCGCCGGCCCCTGATCCTCGTCCCGGCGGCCGTGCTGCTCGCCGTGCCCTATGGCGTCGGAGTCACCTGGCTCGACCTGCCTCCTGGCACGTACGGTCTGGCTATCTTTCCCGGCGTGGTCGCTGCCCTGGCCCTCGCCCATCTCCTCGACAGCTATGCCGGCCGCCCGCGCGGTCGCCTGCCCGCGTCGCTCGACGAGGCGCTCGGCTGGTGGGCAGCTCCCTTTTACGCCTGGGGCTACCTGGGTGCTTTGGTCGGTGCCGGCCTGTCGTGGCCTCACCCGGCGCGCCTTGCAGTCGCGCTCGCCCTGGCGGCCCTCGTTTTTGTGCACGCCACCTGGCGCTTCCGCCTGCGGGGATTTCTCCTCTTCGCCGCGGCCCTGGCACAGGGCGCCGTGCTTGCCGCCATCGATGCCGCCGGCTGGCTCGCCGAACCGGCCTGGGCTGCGCTCGCCTTCCTGCCTGCCACCCTGGCGACAGCCGCGCTCGCCATTGGCATCGAGCTGGAGCGCCGCGAGGGCTCGCCCCTCACCTCGCTCGATGCCGCCTGGATGGGTTGGTCGCGCCCCCTTTACCTGCTCCTCGTCGCCGATTTGCTGCTTGGGCAGGTGATGGCTTTCGCCGATCCGCAGCCCGGTGCTGTCGTGACCCTCACCCACGCCCTGCTCCTCGCCGCCCTTGCCACCCTCTGGATCACACGCCCCCTGGCCCTCACCTCCCTCTCCCTTGGCCTGGTCACCCTTTTTCAGGGCCTGCGCTGGGCCGCTACGGCATATACGGACGTTCCTGTCGGCATCGCACTCCTGGCCCTGGCTTACGGCATCGCCGGGTACGGCCTCTGGGTCACGAGTCCTGGCTCTCGGCGTGCCTGTACCTGGCAGCAGCCACTCGAGTGGGGCGGGCTCGGCCTGTCGGCACTCGCTCTTCTGTGGGCCGCGGCTATCACCGGCCTTGACCTCGTCCCGCTTCTCATCCGCACGTTCTTGGGCCGGGCAGACAC
This sequence comes from Anaerolineae bacterium, assembly GCA_016929795.1. Next base: position 21,430 of record JAFGIA010000334.1, on the reverse strand, counting down.
TTTCGACGCCTACACCTCTCTGCTCCGCACGGCCATGTGGGTCCTTGCCCTGCTTGGCCTGCTCTACCTCGCCGCCGCCGTCGCCCGCCGCCTCTGGGTCGCCGCCTATGCCGCGATCGCCCTTCTGTTCGGCGCGTGGGCTATCTGGTGGCGCTTTTTCCAGGGGATGGCCGCGTTCCAGTGGTACGCCATCCCTGCCGGCTTTTACCTGCTCGCCGTCGGCTGGCTTGAATGGCGCCGGGACCACCGGGCCATCGCCCGCTGGATCGACCGGGCCGGGGTGCTGTTGTGGCTCGGCAGTGCGTGGTGGCAATCGTTGCCCGGCGTGGCTGCCATGGGCCGGCCTGGGGGGTACTCGGGTGCATCCTACGCCCTGATCATGGGCCTAGAGGGGCTCCTCCTCGTCTGGTGGGGCAGCGCCCGGCGCCAGAAGCGCTTTCTCTACGCCGGCGTCGTGGCCATTGTCCTCGATGTCGTCACCCAATCGGTCGAGCCGCTCCTGTCTGCCAACCGTTGGATCGTGTTTGGCCTCGCCGGCACGTTCCTGATCGCCATGGCCGTGCTGGTCGAGCGCCAACGAGAGCGGCTTCGCACCCTGTCAAGCGAGTGGCGCCAGGGTCTCGACGCCTGGGAGTGAGTGACACATGGACAAATACAGATCTTTTATCCTGCACCACGCGTCTCTCTGGTTCACCCTGGTGCTGCTCGTCGCCAATGGCGTGGCGTGGGCCTATGCCCTTGCGCCGGGCGATCTCCTGGTGGATATCGAACCGCAGATCGAGCCTGATCTGGCCGACCTGCGCCAACGCCTGCGCGAAGGGGGGCATAGCGGCGAGTCATTCAGCGTCGAGGTCACCGACCTGGAAGCCGCTCAGACCATCGCATGGTACCTCTCCAACCACCCGCGCATCCCCTTCCGCGCTCCACAGGTGTCCATTTCACCGGGCGGCATCGAGGCCACCGGCGTGGCCGAGATCGCCGGCCTTCGCGTCCCCCTGCGGGGCACGGCGCGCATCTGGCTCCACGCTGGCGTGCCGGATGTCACCCTCGTCGACCTCGACGTCGGTGGCCTGACCGTACCATCCTTTGTCCAGAGGCGCATCCAATCAGAAATCGATGCCCAGTTTGCGCTCGCTCAGAACCTGCCCGTCTCGATCGAGACGTTCGACCTTCAAGAGGGAAAAGCCATTGTGCGAGGAACGATCCGCTAAACTGCCTTACCGTAGAAACGGCTTTAGCCGTGCTTCTTTAGCTCTGCGCCGCGGGGCAGTGTTGCAAATCGTGTGTAAATTCACCATCGGCAGGGCGCACGGCCGTGCGCCCCTACAATTTACACAACTTTTGGCGCTCTGCGCCGCGGCCTCTACATCCACTTGGCCAGGTCGGCCGCCGTGTCTACTACCATGTCGGCGCCCGCGCGCTCCAGATCTGCCGCGTCCCCAAATCCTGATAACACCCCCACCGACCGCGCCCCCGCCGCATGCGCCGCCAGGATATCGACCGTCGTGTCGCCCACCATCAGGCAGCGCTCCACCGGCACGCCGAGTTGCTCGGCGGCGTGCAGGATCGGGCCTGGATGAGGCTTTAGCCGCCATGTATCCTCCCGGCCCGTGATCGCATGCAACACACCGTCCAGCTTGAACTGCTTGACAAACACCTGGGCGTGCTCCCTGCTGCGTGTCGTGACGATCGCCAGGTGGTAGCGCCGGCTCAGGTCGCACAGCGCATCCGAGATCCCGTCGATCTGGCGAAAATTGATCGGCGTGTACATGCCACGCAGGCTGCGCATCTTGTCGCCTAGCCCCAGCACGTCATCGTCCAGCCCGACCTTGTCCAACAGCGTCAGCAAGCCGTTGCTTGGCCCTTCGAAGGCCATAATCACCCGCCGCGCACTCTGCATTGCATTCCGCCCTGGCAGGATCCGCGCTATTGGAGACAGCCGGCGGGCAAGCCAGTCGACGGCATCATCATCCGTCTCCACCAGCGTGCCGTCCAGATCAAACAGGATCGCGTCGATCTCGCCTGGATACACCTCCCCATCTTTGACAAACTCTGGCGGGAAAGGCGCCTGATCGAGCAGCTTGGCGTACATATAGCGGGCCAGGACGCGCAGTGTTCCCATCACCGGGGCAGCCAGCAGCACACCCACCACCCCTGCCACCAGGCCCCCTGCCAGCACGCCCAGGAACACGACGAGGGGGTGAAGCTGCAAGCGCCGCCCCATGATGCGCGGCACGAGATAGGCGTTTTCTGTTTGCTGAATAATGACATAAATGCCGAGTACCAGCACGGCGAACCAGAAATTGCTCAGCGGCAGGTAGACCGAGCCCTGCAGTAGGGCTGTGATCAGCGCCGGGATGGTGGCTAGCACCGGGCCAAATGTCGGCACGATCTCGAGCAGGCCGGCAATCAATGCCATCAGCCCCGCGTTGGGCAGCCCCACGATCGACATTGCCACCCACACCACGGTGCCCACCACCAGCCCCAACACCACCTGCCCCCGCAGGAACGCTTTCCACACTTGGTTCATCTCTTCCCGCAGTTGGCGCAGTTCCTCCGTATAGCCTGGCGGCGCGATGGAATCGAGGAACGTGCGCAGCCGCGCCGCATCGCGCACCAGGTAGAAGGAGATGATAAAGATGGATATCACCCACAGGAGGCTCGAGATCAGGTTGATGAAAAATCCGACGGTCTGCGTGGCAAAGGGGCGGAGTATACTCTGAAGCGCCGTCTGGACGTCGCCCACCACCTGCTCCAGGCTGAACGTGTAATCTAGCAGGTGGACAGGCTGTGACAAAAAGAGGATAATCTGGTCGCTCAGGGTTTGCAGCTCGATATTGAGGCGCGTAACACGATCGACTACGAGCGGCACCACCGTGACCGGCACCAGGGCGATGAGCACCAGGATGACGAGGTACACCAGGAGGACCGATAGCGTGCGTGATAACCTGAGGCGGCGTTCTACCCTATCCGCGACCGGCTTGACAATGTACGCCAGCAGCACGGCCACGGCGAAGGGCGGGATCAGCGCGCGAAAGAGGTAGAGCACGAGCAGCAGGATGATGAACAGTCCTGCTGCCACCACTCGCTTGGTTGTACGACTCCATTCTGGCGCTGTCATATTCAATGTACAATTCGGAGCGCACAATGATCAACGCACAAAGCGACAGGTCAGGGTTAGCGATTGTGCCTGGTCAATGGTGCATCTATTCCACAACTCCTACCGACTCGGGCGGCCAGTAAGAGACCCACGCCCGCCCCACAATGTTTTCGATGGGAACGGGGCCAAAGCTCCGCGAGTCGTTCGAATGATCGCGGTTATCGCCCATCACATATACGTGCAGGGGCGGGATCACCGTCTGCAGTTGCCGCCCCGGTCGCGTATGATCCTCGAGAAACGGCTCGTCCAGCCTGCTCGCGTTGATGTATACGCTTCCATCTCGAAACTCGACCGTCTCGCCAGGCAGTCCGATCACCCGTTTGATAAGCAGCTCGTCACCCTGGCCTGGCAGGCGCAGGACCACTACGTCAAAGCGCTGTGGGCCGTGAAACCGGTATGAAACCTTTTCAACGACCAGGCGCTGGTCACTGTGCAGGCTTGGCTCCATACTCTGCCCTTCCACCCGCGTCGCCTGCCCCACAAACACGTTGATCAGCAGCGCAATCAGCAGTGCCGGCAGCACCGTTTCCAGGATCTCGCGTACCAGGCGCACGAGGCGGCGCCCGGGAGCTGTCGCTGCGTGTGCCGGCTCCACCGGCTCCTGCAAACTGTTGAACTCGTCACTCATGCCAGGTTACTCTCCACCCCGCCACCCCGGCGCGCAGGCAGTGTTGCAAACCGTGTGTAAATTCACCATCGGCAGGGCGCACAGCCGTGCGCCCCTACAATTTACACAACTTTGGGCACACTGCCGGCGCGCACCGGCTGGCGCTGCGCAAAGGGCGGGGTGCCCGGAAACTTCTCCCGGCACCCCGCACCGGTTCTATCGACTGGTTAGCTTCGGCCACGCGGTGGGCGGCTCCCACTGCGTGATCTGCCGCCGCGGTCGCCGCCACCACTGGAACCGCTGCGCCGGCCGCCGCGATCACTGCCACCACCGCTCGGCTTCCGGTCACGTTCGCGCGCCTCGTCCGCCGTCCAGCCCTCCAGCACCGCCTGGCGCGACAGCTTGATCTTACCCTGATCGTCGACGTCGATGACCATTACCATCACCTCGTCGCCCACCTTGACCACATCCTCCACAGAAGGCACGCGATAGTCCGCGAGCTGCGAGATGTGCACCATCCCGTCGACCCCGGGCAGGATCTCGACAAATGCCCCATAACTCTCGGTCCGCACCACCTTGCCCACGTACACCTGGCCGATCCTGGCTTCTTCCGTCAGCGCCTCGATCATCTCGATCGCGCGCTCCATCGCCGGGCCTTCGACGGCCGCAATGTACACTGTGCCGTCGTCCTCGATGTCAATGTCCACGTTGGCTTCTTCCTGGATCTTGCGGATCGTCTTGCCGCCGGGGCCGATGATCTTGCCAATCTTGTCCGGGTCCACCTGGATGGTCACGATCCGCGGGGCATAGGGCGACATCTGCGTCCGTGGCTCGGCGATTGTCTCGGCCATCCGGTCGAGGATGAACAGCCGTCCCGTGCGCGCCTGGTTCAGTGCCTTGGACAGCACATCATAGTTCAACCCCTTCACCTTGATGTCCATTTGCAGCGCGGTGATCCCCTCACGCGTGCCGGCCACCTTGAAGTCCATGTCGCCCAGGTGATCTTCCAGTCCCTGGATGTCGCTCAACACAATGTAATGCTCCGGGTCATCCATGATCAAGCCCATGGCAATCCCCGCCACCGGGCTCTTGATCGGCACGCCTGCATCCATCAGCGCCAGCGTGCTGCCGCACACCGAAGCCATGGACGTCGATCCGTTCGACGACAACACCTCAGATACGACACGCAGTGTGTAGGGGAACTGCTCCTCCGTGGGCAGCACGGCCACCAGCGCCGTTTCGGCCAGTGCACCATGACCGATCTCTCGCCGGCGCGGGCCGCGCATCGGCCACGTCTCGCCCGTGCTGAACGGCGGAAAGTTGTAGTGGTGCATATAGCGCTTGGCCTCTTCTGGCCGCAGCGTATCGAGCTTTTGCTCCTCGCGGGGCGTGCCCAAGGTGGCGATGCTGAGCACCTGCGTCTCGCCGCGCGTAAACAACCCCGAACCGTGCACGCGGGGCAGCAGGTTCACCTTGCTCCAGATCGCCCGGATCTCGTCTGGCGCCCGGCCATCGGGCCGCTGGCTCTGCTGCAGGATCAGGTGCCGTGTCTCTGCCTTCAGAATGTCGTCAAAGACTGCCTTGACGTCCTTGGCCTGGATCGTCTCATCGTCCACAAAGGAGCCGACGATCTGGTCTCGTAGCGCGTCCGTTGCCAGCCCTCGCTCCGTTTTGACCATCGGCTGCGACACCATCTCGTGTATCCTGTGGCCGATCCGTTGCGTGATCCGCTCGCGGTCGCGCTCCTCGATCGTGGCCACGGGATAGTCCACATCTTTTTGTCTGCCGCTGTCTGCCACCATCTGCTTCTGAAGCTGGATCACTGGCTGCATCGCCTCGTGCCCAACCTGCAGTGCCTGGAGCATCACCTCCTCGTGTACCTCGTACGCACCTGCTTCCACCATCAACACAGCGTCCTCGGACCCCGCCATGCGCAAGTCGAGCATGCTCTGCTCCATCTGCTCTGCGGTGGGGTTGATCACAAACTCATCTTCGATCAGCCCCACGCGCACGGCACCGATCGGGCCCTGGAAGGGGACATTCGAGATCATCAGCGCCATCGAAGAGCCAATGATCGCCGGGATATCGAGATAGTGCTGTGTGTCAGAGGAGAGTGCGGTGGCAATCACCTGCACGTCGTTGCGATAATCCTTCGGAAAGAGGGGGCGCAGCGGCCTGTCGATCAGGCGCGATACCAGGATAGCCGACTCGCTTGGGCGTCCCTCACGCCGGAAAAAGCTGCCCGGGATGCGCCCCGCGGCATACAGCCGCTCCTCGAAATCGACCGTCAGCGGGAAAAAGTCGATCCCTTCCCGCGGCTGCCGCGACGAGGTGGCGGTACATAACACGACAGACTCGCCGAGCCGGACAAGGACGGCGCCACCTGCTTGTTGCGCCAGCGCGCCCGTCTCGATCATGAGCGTCTGGCTACCGAACTCGACGTTGTACTCTTTGCTCCTATTCACTTTTTACCTCCAAGATTTGGTAGCGGAAGGCGAAGGTCGAGGGACTGGGGAATGGGTCCCGAGAAACGAGGGCCAGGCCCGGATGTCGGGATCGGGGCGCATTCCCCAATTCCTCACCCGCGTCCTTCCTGCCAGTAATGCGCCAATTCCTTTTTACACAACGCGGCCTATGGCACCGGCACCACCACACTTGCCATAGCCATAGGCCACCGTGCACTATGCAACTGGCGACAAACAAGACTACTTGCGCAGGCCTAACCTTTCGACGATCAGCCGATAGCGCTCCGCATCCTTCTGCTTCAGGTATGCGAGATGCCTGCGCCGTTGACCGACCAGCTTGTACAAGCCTCGACGCGAATGCTCGTCATGTTTGTGCAGCTTCAGGTGCTCGGTCAACTGGCTGATCCGCGTGGTAAGCAACGCAATCTGCACTTCCGGTGATCCGGTATCACTGCCATGAACGTGATACTTCTGAATGATGTCTGTCTTTTCGCCTTTAGTCAAAGACACAACTCGATCCTTTCTTACACCACAGGTTCTGCCGGCTGGCACACACTGGCGCGGGGCAGCCCCCGCGCCTTTTCTGCCGGTTGAGTATTATAGCACACCGCCCTGCAAAAAGCAAATAAGCGCCTTTCCGGTGCCTGACAGGGGAAGGTTGGTTGGTTGCCTGGTTTGCTCGGTTGCTCACGAACCAACTAACCAACCCACCGTCTAGAGCGGCGCCTCGGCCAGCTTGGCCAGCCGCTCCTCTGTCTCCATCCAGCTCATCTGCGACAGCCCTAGCTTGCGCCGCAGCTTGTCCGCATCCATCCCCCCCTTATAGTCACGCAGCGCACACGTCCAGCGCAGCATTTCGAACGTTAGCCCATCCGGCAGCCCGGCCTGCTTGGCGACTCTGTTCAGCACATACTCCAGGTTGCGCCCGGTCCACGGAAAGATCAGATCCTCGATCTCGTATGCGCGACGGTACGCTCCCAGTGTGTGTCCCCACCCTGCCGGCAGCCGCAGCCGCCGCTGCTTGTATTCCATCGCCGGCCTGTCGTACCGGATCTGCACCACCGGGCCTGCCGGGTCCGACGTGTCGACGTGCGACAGTCGCAGGCGCAGTGCCTCTTGCTTCTTGATCCCTGTGTGCAGCACCAGCGTCACCAGGAGGTGCGGGCGCGGGTCCGGCTCGTCGCCGGCCAGCAGCTCGCGCGTCACCGCCAGCACCTCATTCACCTGGTCGTCGTACAGCACACGCGGCAGAGGCGTACTGGCCGGCTTGTGGATGAGAGAGGCGGCCGGGTCGGGGTAGACGGCACCCAGATCGGCCAGCCAGGCGAAAAACACCTTCAGCGTCGTCAGCCGTCGCGCGTACGACTTGGGGCTGCAGGGCTCGCCCCGCTCGTGCTGCAGCCAGTGGAGAAACGCTTCGAGCCTCGGTGTGTCAATCTGCCCAATCGGCGGGTCGCCCTTCAGAAAGCGCTTCAAAATGCGCAGGTCGCCGAGAAACGACTTGACCGTGTTGTCTGCATAGTCCTGCTGGAGCATGTGCCGCTCAAAGTGCTCCAGTGCCTCACTCAGGGCCGACTCGCCCGCCAGCCCCGATCGCGGCCGCACCACCGCCGCCGGCTCGTCTGGAAAGAGCGATAACTGCTGCACTCCCATCGTCTCGCCCTCCCTTCTTCGCATAATTACTTAACATAGGTATTATACTCTCACTCCCTTACCCTGTCAAGTCTTTGCTCTCCGAGCCAGATTCCACATGCTTGACACGCCCCTCGAGTTGGCGTATAATGAACTTGTCGCACACGAAACGCGTCCTGCGCAGCGCCGGGTTGGACGTCCGGATTCCGAGCTTGCGACCTTTTCGATGCTTCATCTTGCCTTGGCAGTGGGCCTTGCCGGGTATCTGTTCTTATGACGTTTCTGCACAGGGAAGGGGAGCGATTAGGTGAGCGATTACGTCACACACTATCATCTCGGTGCAATACGCAAGCTTCTCACATCCGCCTTCACGGCCGAGACACTCCGCTATTTCTGCCGTGACCGGCCGTTGTTTCGCCCCGTCCTCAACGCCGTGGGTCCCAAGGAGGGCCTCAACGGCCTAGTCGAAGGGCTGGTGGTCCACTGTGAGGTCAACATGCTCTTCGACGAGCTGTTGGCCGCCGTCAAAGACGTCAATCCGAGGGTCTACAAATACTTTGAGCGCGAGCTCGTTGGCCCTGGCGGAGCCCAACGCCAAGGTGCCGCCGCCTTCTCCCCTGCCAGCGGCGGGCCGGCGCCGCCCGAGCCACTCTGGCACGAGTTCACACTCGAGATCGATCGCGATGGGCTCTTGCGTGCCCGGTTGCACCGCTCCGATGGCAGCTCGACCCCCCGTGCCGAAGGGCGGCTGCCCACCGATAGGCTCCTACGCGACACCATCGACCAGGGCCGCGCCAGGCTTCGGGCAGGGAAGGGGCTCGATCCAGGGAGCATTGAGATCTTGGGCAAGGCCCTCTACCACGCTCTCTTTCCCGGCGAGATTGCCAAGTTGTTCGAGCATGGCATGCAGAGTGTGATACACGACCGCTTTACCAGCAGCCGGGACGTGCGCCTGCGTTTGATCGTCGAGGTCTCGCCCGACTCGGAGCTTTTCTGGTGGCCGTTGGAGCTGATCTACTATGACGACGGCAAGGACAGGGGCTGGCTTGCTACAGATAGCCTGCCCGTTCTCCTCTCTCGTCGCACGCGTGTGATAGGAAGCAAGGTGCCCCCACCCGAAAGCCTCCCGCTGCGCATCCTCCTGATGATGAGCAATCCTCTGGATGGGGTCATGCCCTTTGATACCCTCGTAGCGATCCTGGGAGCCGGTCAGGCTCGTGAGTTAGAGATCCGTGTCCTGGTCGATCGCGACATCGAGGGCGTGGATCGCGATCGAGCCGGCGACATAGTGTGTGCCGGCCGGCCTGAGTTTGGGGTGATCGATGAGCTCTCCTGGGGGCAATGGCACCCCCACGTGCTCCACTTTGTAGGGCACGGCCAATTCGAGGAGGTGACCAGGAAAGGCGCGCTTGCCCTGGCACGCGGCGCCGAGGTCGATTGGTGTCTCGCTGGCGACCTGGGCGAGGTGCTGGGCCGGTTACGCCCGCGCGTGGTGCTTCTCCAGGCGTGCGAGCGCGCCGCGCCTGGCACCGAGTGGGCATTCATGAGCCTCGTCGATGACTTGATCCGCGCCGACATCCCTGCCATCGTCGCCACACAGCTCTCTATCCCATCAAAATCTGCCATCGATTTTGCCATTCCCTTCTACGAGACCTTGATCTCGGGCGGGAACATTGACGACGCGGTGCAGCGCGGGCGACGTCGCATTTTCCGCGACGTCCGCGGGAAATCGCCCCACTTTGCCGGCCCGGTGCTTTTTACTTACGACCCCGCTGCACCCATCGAGAGGGCGGTATGATCATCCAGCGATCTATTGTTCGATCCATGCCTGCCGCCGGTCGGGTGCATACCGCTGTCGGCTCGATGGCCTGTTCGGGTGGGTTCGCCCTTGGGTTCGTGGGATTCAGAGATTGCGGAGGCCAGCAACGGTGAGAATTTTTAGCGAGTTCGTGCTCGAGATCCAGGATGATGGTGTGCTGCGCGCCAGCCTGCGCCACTACGACGGCAGTCCCGGCTCTGTGGTCGTAGACAGGCTATCCACCGAAAAGTTCTTGCGCGACATTATCAACAACGGCCGCGTCGCCCTCAAAGAAAAGAACCCGGTCGATCTAAAGACCTTTGGGGAAGCGCTCTACAAAACACTCTTTCCCGGCGAGATCGGCAAGCTGTTCGAGCAGGCCGTAAAAAGTGTGATGCACGCCCGCTTTTGCAGCAAGAACGTGCGCCTGCGCTTGATCGTCGAGGTTTCGCCCGCTTCCGAGGTCTTCTGGTGGCCGTTGGAGCTGGTATACTATGACGATGGCAAGGCCAGGGGCTGGCTGTCCACCGAGAGCCTGCCCATCCTTCTCTCGCGCCGCACACAGGCGATCGACACCCAGGTGCCCGGTCCAGAAAAGCTGCCCCTCCGGGTGCTGCTCGTGATGAGCAATCCCCTCGACGGGGTGATGACCTGTGACATCCTCGACGCCATCCTCGGGGCCGGGGCCGCGCCGGGTGTGCCGCAGGAGGCCGGAAACGTGGAGGTCCACATGTTGTTCGACCGCGAGCTGGCGGCCGAGGAGCTGGATCGAGCCAGGGGCGTCGTGTATGCGGGCCGGCCCGAGTTTGGGGTGATCGATGAACTGTATGGGGGTGAATGGATGCCTCATGTGCTCCACTTTATCGGCCATGGCAAGTTCGAAGAGGTAACCAAGAAAGGCTGGCTCGCCCTGGTCCGTGGCACCGAGGTCGATTGGTGCCCGGCTGCCGATCTGATCGATGTGCTGGGCCGTCTGCGCTTGCGCGTGGTCGTGCTGCAGGCGTGCGAGCGCGCCGCGTCGGGCACCGAGCCTGCGTTCATGAGCCTCGTCGATGATCTGGTCCGCGCCGATATCCCCGCCGTCGTCGCCACGCAGATCTCGCTCACATCCAAGTCTGCCATTGACTTTGCCAAAGGTTTCTATGAAGCCTTGATCGAGGGCGGCGACGTGGACGAGGCGGTGCAGCGCGGGCGGCGTGGCATTTTCCGCGACGCCCGTGGGAAATCGCCACACTTTGGCACCCCGGTCCTCTTTACTTACAACCCGGCAGGGATCATCAGGGCCGTGCCGCCGCCTGGTGGGCGTCCGGGCCGCGGTGCAGGTCCACAGCCTGGCGAGCGCCTTTCTATCTCCTCGACCGACAGGGTAGCCTTCTACATCCGCCAGGCCATGGACCTGGCGAGCAAAAAAAAGATCACCAGGGAGACAGCCGAGATGTTCCGCCAGAGGATTTCCGATGGGCTGGAGGACTCGGGGATCAAGATCTTGTTTGAGCAGGGCATTGAATTCTACATGGTCGGCGACTTTGAGCTTTCCGAGCAGCTTCTAAAAGATGCCCTGGCGGAAGCCATCAAGCAGCGCCAGGCCAGGCCAGCGCCGGCACCCCCTCTGCGACCACCTGCCTGGGATGTCGGCTTGACATAGCATCAGGATACGCTCAGCCCATACTGGCAGGAAGCAGCAACCATGTTGGCGTTGGGCACCGGTGCACAGGGAGATGACTCATGAGACGATCGGGAGACAGAAAAAGCGACAATCCGCGTGCACGAGACGTAGAAGAGTGGAGGGTGCGTGCTACGGTTGCCTGGGAGGATGGCCGTGTGGCAGAGGCCCAAGAAGCCTTCACACACGTCCTGCGTCTCGATCCAAAGAACGTCCAGGCTTGGATCGACTATGCAGACATCTATGCCGCCCTGGAACAACACGCCGAGGCGCTCGCCGCGTACAGCCGCGCTGCAGAGCTGGCGCCCGACCTTCCCGACGCCTGGCTCGGGTGCGGCGACGCCCACCTTAATCTCGATCAGGCCGATCAGGCCTTGGAAGCGTACCAGCGCGTCGTCGAGCTGCTGCCTGGCGCGAGCATCGGCTATCGCCAGTGTGCCGTCGTCTATGCGATGCAGGGCAACCTCGAATCGGCGTTCGAGATGTTGGGCCGCGCCGTGGAGCTCGACCCCACCGACGCCGACGCGCACCATTTCCTGGGCCTCCTCTACGAAAACGAGGGGCGCTACGAGGAGGCGCTGGCTGCGTGCCGGCGTGTGGTCGGGATGGCGCCTGATCTTCCCGGGGCCTGGCTGCGCTGTGGCGATGTGCACACTGCCGTGGAGCAGTACGATCAAGCCATCGAAGCATACACGCGCGCCATTGAGCTGGCGCCTGGCGAGGGCGTGGTTTACTGCAGGATCGCCACTGTCTATGCATTGCAGGGCAACTATGAGCGTGCCCAGGAGACGCTCGCCCATGCGCTGGATCTCGACCCCGAGGACGCTGAAGCGTGGCACATCCTGGGCCGCGTGCACGAGGCCCAGGAGCGGTACGACGAGGCCCTGGATGCTTATGGCCATGTCGCCGAGCTGATGCCAGAGAATCCCGCTGTCTGGTTGGACGTCGGCGACGCGCACCTTAATCTCGATCAGGCCGATGAGGCCTTGGAAGCGTACGGGCGCGTCGTCGAGCTTTTGCCCGATGAGAGCGTCGGCTATCGCCAGTGTGGGCTCGTTCATGCCCTGCAGGGAAACCACGAGCCGGCATTCGAGATGTTGGGCCGCGCCGTGGAGCTCGACCCGATCGATGTCGACGCACACCATTTCCTGAGCATCCTGTGTGAAAGCCAGGGCCGGAATGAGCAAGCGTTGGCTGCGTGCCGGCGCGTGGTCGAGCTGGCGCCCGACGTTCCCGACGCCTGGCTGCGCTGCGGGCACATGCACCGGGTCATGGGACAGTACGATCAAGCCATCGAAGCGTATACACGCGCGACCGAGCTGATGCCCGACAAGAGCGTGGGCTCTGCCAAGATCGCCCATGTCTATATCATGCAGGGCGACTATGAGCGCGCGCGCGACGTGCTCATGCACGCCGTCGAGTCGAGCCCTGAGAATGCCGACGCCTGGTATAACCTGGGCCGTATGCACGAGATCCAGGAAGAATATCCCGCTGCGTTGGATGCCTACCGTCGTGTCCTCGATCTGCTGCCCGATCAATTGGATGGCTGGCTGGGCTGCGGCAACGTACACCTCGCCCTGGGGCATTACCAGGAGGCGCTCGAAGCGTACCAACACGTGATCGATCTGGCGCCCGATGCCCCCGATGGCTGGCTGCTGTGTGGCGACGCGCATCTCCACTTTGAGCACTATGATCAGGCGATCGAGGCCTATGCGCAAGCAACCGAGCGGATGGCCGGCGACAGCTTGGGTTATTGGAAGAGCGGCACCGCGTACGCGATGCGGGCCGACTATGGACGGGCGGAAGAGATGTTTGCCCAAGCCTTGCAGTTGGATCCCGAGAATCTCGATGCCTGGTACAGCCTGGGCAAGGTGTACGAGGCCCAGGAGCAATATTCCAAAGCGTTGGACGCTTACCACCACCTCGTCGAGTTGGAGCCCGACATTTCCGATGGCTGGCTGTCCTGCGGCGACGTACATCTGGGCCTGGAGCAGTTCGACCAGGCTCTTGGTGCCTACACGCGCGCCACCGAACTGATGTCTGACAAGAGCATGGGATACTACCGCTGTGGCCTCGCGGCCGGTGCACAGGGCAACCTGGAACAAGCAGCCGATATGTACCGGCTCGCAATTGCCGCCGATCCGGCCTTTCCCGACGCCTATTCGGCCATCGGTGAGGTGTATGAGATCTGGGCACAACAGAAAAAGGAAGCGCGCCACGCTGAAGAGGCGATGGCCGATTACCAGCAGGCGATCGAGTTCTATGACACGTGGGCTGATCTGATGCCCGACGATCCTGCGCCCTACCTGGCGCGTGCCGCGGTCTATGTCGCGCTGCAGCGCTACGAGCAGGCGCTGCTCGACTATGACCAGGTCGTCGAGCTGCGCGCCGACCAGACGGACGGCTATTGGGGGCGTGGTTGGGTGCACGCTGACCTAGGCGAATATGCCAATGCCCTGGCCGAGTTTGACCGGGTGATCAAGATCGAGCCCGATCTGCCTTCGGCTTATAATGCGCGCGCGTTCGCTCGTTATTTCCTGAACCATTTTGTAGAGGCCCGCGCCGACTATGAAAAGGCTGCCCGCCTGGCGGAGGCGCAGGGTGACGTCGAGCAGCAGGTGCACGCGCTCGAGGGGCGCACCTGGGCTCTTGCCGCCTGTGAAGAGTACGCCCTGGTTTTGGAAACGCTCGATGAGGCACTGCGAGTGGCTCCGGAGAACCCGTCCCTTCTACATCACAAGGGCGACGTGCTGTGTGAGGTCGCCGATTTTGCCGGCGCCGTCGACCTGGTGCAGCGCGCCCTCTCTCTCGACGCCAGCGACGCCTCGGCCTGGATGACCCTGGGCTGGGCGCTCGAAAACCTCGGTTCCTCGCACGCCCAGGAGGCCCGCGATGCCTACATCCGCGCCTGCGAGCTGGCGCCTGACGACCTGTGGGCGCGCAAAGGGTTGGCCAACGCCCTTGAGCTAATGGGCGAGAAAAAGCAGGCGCTCGATATCCACCGCCAGGTGATCGATGACATGGTTGGCGAGTCCGCTCCCGCCGCCGTCGATCATGCCTTGCTCAGTTGGTGCTACTACAGGGTCGGCGACTATCCAGCCGCGGCTCGCTCACTCGAAGCGATGATGGCTGAGGGCCCATTGGAACCCGCCAGCCAGTTCGACTGGGCCCTCGTCCAGTTATGCAACGGCGAGATCAAAAATGGGGTCGAGAGCTATCGCCGCATCCTCGCCGAGGTCGAGTCCCGGGATCGCCTCCGGCGCCGGGGGTGGCTCTTTATCGCCCGAGACGACCTGCAGCAGGCCCTCGCCGAGCATCCCGATCTGGCCGCCTCCACCCAGGCCGGGCAGGTCCTCGCCTGGCTCCAAAGCGCGTGGGAGCAAGTGGCTAGCTGCTGAAATTCAGACTACCGTCCCAGCACAATCCGCTCCGGGTCGATCTCCCTCAGCCGCTGTCGCTCCTCCGCCGTGGGCGCCTCTGTCACCCCCACCTCGTCCGGAATCACGATCTCGAATCCCGAGTTCGCCTGCACCTCGTGCACCGTCACTCCCGGGTGGCACGCCACCAGCCGCAGCCGCTTGGTCTCCTCCTCGAAATCGTACACTCCCAACTGTGTTACCACCCGGTATGGCCCACTCTCCAGCGGCAACCCCGCCGCCTCCCGCGCCCCTGGCCCGGTCAGGTAGCCCGGCGTCGTCAAAAAGTCAAGCTGCTCCACGAACCGCCGCTTGTCCTGGTTCATCATCACGATCGTCCGCCAGCAAAGCGATCCGATATCGTTCGCGCCCCCGCTCCCCGGCAGCCGCACCTTTGGCCTTTCCCAATCCCCGATCACTGTCGTGTTCACATTCCCGTGCGCGTCAATCGCCGCCGCCCCCAGGAAGCCATAATCCACGTACCCATTCTGTAGCAGGCTCATCACGTCGTGCATCGACGAGGCCGCCACCGCCCGGTGAAACGTGCGCGAGTCGCCCACCGAGATCGGCAGCGACGGCACCTGCGGTCCCATGCCCCCCGCCTCGAAAATAATCAGCAGGTTGGGCGCGTGCGTGCGCTGGGCCAGGATCGCCGCGATCATTGGCAGGCCGGTGCCCACGAACACGCTCGTCCCATCCTCCAGCAGGTGCGCCGCCACGCACGCTAACAGCTCTGTCTGGGTGTATTCATCGGTGTGCACACGCGTCATTTCTGCTCCTCTCGCCGCAGCACCCAGGGGTACTGCTCCACCCGCTGCAAGGCTCCCATCCGCTCCACTCCGCCGATCCGCGCCAGGTAGCCCTCGAAATCGGCCACCCTCAGCACATACTCCTCCAGATACTCCCTTGTCCCTTCCTCTGTCGCCGACCGATCGAGCCACTCGGCGATGTGTGCTTCGTCGAAAAAATAGAGCCCCGGCATCTGGCACGGATGGGCGCCATACGGTACGTGGCATACTGCGTCCACCAGGAAAAACGGGATCGCCGTCCTGTGTGGCCTGGCGCGGATTGCCTCCTCTTCGACGATCTCTTCGGCCGTCACCACCACGCGCCTTGCCGCGCGCGCCAGCTCAAAATCCTCCACCAGGATGCCGTCGATCTGGGCATTGCCGTACGGGTCGCAGCGTGGCACGTGAAACAGCGCCACATCGGGGTAACATGCCGGCAGCAGGCACACCGGCTTGCCGCTCCACGGGTCGCGCGCCACCTTGGCCGAGCTTTTTGCCAGCGTCTCGCTGCCGAGCAGGTTGCGCGCCGGGATAAAGGGGATGCCCATCGCGGCCGCCAGGAAGCGCCATTGATACCCGGCGTTCGACGTCTCTGCCACCACCTTGCACCGCCCCGATTCCACCGCCCTGCGCCCCGCAGGCGACAGTCCGCGCATCTCGTGCCCAAATGAATACGCCGCCTCGACGCGACTCACACACCCTGCCCCGATCAGCACGTCGATGTCGTGCACCGCCGTCTTGCCCGCCATCGTCAGCCCTCGCCGCCCCTGGCGGATGATCTCGTACACCAGCGCCATCGGCACTCGCACATGCCCGAATCCCCCAATCGCCAGGAAATCGCCATCGTGCACGAACCGCCCCACCGCCTCTGCCACCGTCATTCGCTTGTCGCACAGCGTCCGTGCCTTGTGCTCGCGCACCCACTGCCGGTGCTCGTCCGGATCGTGCCACCCGATCAGCTCCCCCTGGCCCTCCTGGATGATCTCCATGCACACTGCTCCTCCTGTTACCCTGGCGCTCGCCAGATCAGCCACCCCTTCTTTATCCACCGCCGCCGCACGTCGATCTTGAATCCGTGTGCCGCCAGCCGCTCGGCCGCTGCCACGAACCACCGCCGCGGTCCCCACGCCCGTTCGGCACTTGTCTCCAGCGCCGCCCTCTTCCACTCTTGAAAAAAGGCATAGATCGGCTCGCCCGGCACCACTCTGTGGATCAGGTTCTTGGGCAGCACCGACTGGAACTGCCCAGGGTCGAACCCGTCCCGAAAGTTTGTACTGAACACCAGCGCCTCCACCTTCCACGCGGCTTCACCACCCTCCAGCCTGCGTGCCACGTTCGCCACCCAGATGCTGCCGTGTGGATTCGACGTGCCCTCGATCAGCAGTCCGCCGGGCAGGAGGTCGCGCATCAACAGTGCATAGGCACCCCCCACCGCCGCCGCGTCGTATTGGCGCAGCACATTGAACGCGCGTACCAGGCGCACCGTCTCTGGGGTGCCGTCGGGCCATGTGCCAAGCGGCAGGTTGAACCCCCCCAGACGGAAGAAGGTGCGCTCGCCGGCATACGGCTGCGCCGCTGCCACCCGCTCTGGATCGATCTCTACTCCCAGCACGGGCAGCTCCGGGTTCACCTCGCGCAGCCGCTCGGCGCTCTGCAGCGTCGTCACCGGCTCCCAACCGTACCCCAGGTCGACGAAAAAGGCATGCTGGAAGGGGCCGGCACGCCGCAGTAGCTCCCTGTCGTAGCCGAGGACGAACGCGTCGACGCGGCGCAGCCGATTGGGTGCCGTCTTTCCCCGCGTGACCTCTCCGATGCGGCGCGTGCTCGCTCCAGGCCGTGGCACGCCCTGCCCCTCGCGATGATGCCTGGGCTTGTCCAACCCCATCACCTGTCGCAGATAAACTGGCTCACCCGGATGGTAGCTCCTCTTCCGGATCGCGCCCTACACCAGGCCGGTGACAGCCAGTCTGGCTGCCAGTTCTTCCATCGGCAAGGCCCGCCTGCCGGGGCCGGCAAGCGGGCCTGTAACCTGGTTCGAGGGATCGTTCTTTCCGCGGCGCTGCTATCGATCCGCCAGTGCCGCCACGCCCGGCAGTGTCTTGCCTTCGAGGAACTCGAGGCTCGCGCCACCGCCTGTCGAAATGTGCGTCATCTGGTTGGCCAGCCCGGCACGCTGGACCGCCGCCGCCGAGTCGCCCCCGCCAATGATCGTCGTCGCGTCGGCCAAGTGGGCCAGGATGCGTGCCACTGCCTCTGTCCCTTGTGCGAACTTGGCGAACTCGAACACGCCCATCGGGCCGTTCCACACCACCGTCCTGGCGCCTTCCAGCCGCTCGCGGAACAACTCTAGCGTCCGCGGCCCGATGTCCAGGATGCGCCAATTGCGCGGCACGCTGCCGGCTGGTACCACCTGCGAGAATGCGTCCTCGGCGAACCGATCTGCGACCACCACGTCCACGGGCACCACCAGCTTGCCGCCGGCCTTCTCTATCAGCGCCCGCGCTGTGTCGAGGCTCTCATCCTCCACCAGCGACTCGCCCACGTCATATCCATCGGCCTTCAAAAAGGTATTGGCCATGCCGCCGCCGATCAGGAGCGCGTCCACCTGCCCAAGCAGGTTCTCGATTACGCCGATCTTGTCCGAGATCTTGGCCCCGCCCAGGATGGCAATGAACGGGCGACGCGGCTCGGCCAGCGCCTTGCCGAGAAAGTTCAACTCCTTCTCCATCAGGAACCCTGCCACCGCTGGCAGGTAGTGGGCCACCCCCTCGGTTGAAGCGTGAGCCCTGTGCGCTGAGCCAAAGGCGTCGTTCACATACACGTCACCCAGCGACGCAAGCGCGCGCGCGAATCCGTCGTCGTTCTTTTTCTCCTCGCGCTGAAAGCGCGTGTTCTCCAGCAGGATCACGTCACCCGGCCCAGCCTGGCGCACTGCCGCCTCGACTTGGGGTCCCACCGTCTGGTTGAGCTTGATCACCGGTCGCCCCAGCAGCTCTGCCAGCTTGTCGGCAACGGGATCCAGGGTGAAACTCGGGTCTGGTGCGTCCTTGGGCCTGCCAAGGTGCGACATCAGCACTACTTTGGCGCCATGCTCCAACAGGTATTCGATCGTCGGCAAGGCTGCCCGGATGCGCGTGTCGTCGGTTACCTGACCCTCTTGCAGCGGCACGTTGAAATCCACACGGACGAGGGCTGTCCGGCCTTGCACGTCCAGATCGCGGATCGTCTGTTTGTCCATAGTGCTCTCCTCTTGAAGTATTAGCTCTAGCCCACGGCCTGGTTCTATTCCTGGTCGAGCGACACCTTGCCATGGCTGGCCAAAAAGTTGGCCAGGTCGGCCACGCGGCACGAATACCCCCATTCATTGTCGTACCACGCTACCACCTTCACCATCTTGCCATCCAGCACCTTTGTCAGCGGCCCATCCACGATCGACGAGTGCGAGTCGCCCTTTAGATCCATCGACACCAATGGATCCTCACTGTAGGCCAGGATGCCCTGCATCGTCGTTTGTGCTGCCGTGCGTAGGGCACGGTTCACCTCCTCTGCCGTCACATTCCGGTTCAGCTCTGCTACAAAGTCGACGATGGAGACTGTCGGCGTCGGCACGCGCAGCGCGAACCCATCGAACTTGCCCGCCAGTTCGGGGATGACCAGCGCCACTGCCTTCGCCGCCCCCGTGCTCGTGGGGATGATGTTCAGCGCTGCCGCTCGCGCGCGGCGCGGGTCCTTGTGCGGCAGATCCAGAATACGCTGGTCGTTGGTGTAGGCGTGCACCGTCGTCATCAGGCCGCGCTCGATCCCGAACGTGTCCTGCAGCACCTTTGCCACTGGTGCCAGGCAGTTCGTCGTGCACGAGGCATTCGAGATGATGTGGTGCTTGTTGCGTTGGTACTCGTTTTCGTTGACGCCGAGCACCACCGTCCAATCGACACTGTCTGCCGGCTTGGCCGGCGCCGTGATGATCACCTTCTGCGCCCCTGCGGCGCGGTGCAGCGCCGCCTGTTCTCCGTCGCGAAACACGCCTGTCGACTCGACGACGACACTCACCCCCAGGTCACCCCACGGGATCTGCGACGGGTCGTACTGGGCATACGTCTTGACCTCTGTGCCGCCGACCAAAAAGCTGCCTTCATGCACCTCGATCTCGGCCGGAAACCGGCCATAGTTCGAGTCGTACTTGAGAAGGTTCGCAAGAGTCTGGTTATCGGTCAGGTCGTTGACGGCGACAACCTCCAGGTCATCAGGATAAAATTCCCAGATCGCACGAAACACCTGTCGTCCGATGCGGCCAAAACCGTTGATTCCAACTCTGATCTTCATGGCTACTCCTCCTCAATTTTGCTCAGGACCATGTCCTGTCGAGTTTCATGTCATGTTAAAAATATCACTGCTGCTGACAATTCCCACGATCTCCTGTCCATCGAACACCAACACGCGGCGAATGTCGGCACGTGCCATCAGGGCGGCACAATCTTGCAGGCTACAGCTCGGCGGCACCGTGATTACCGGTTTCGTCATGATCTCGTGCACCTGTACCACCTCTGGGTCATTGCCCGTGGCGATTACCTTTTCGATGATGTCCGTCTGGGTCATAAAGCCCCAGGTGTCGGTCTGGCTTTTACGCTGCACGAGCAGACTGGAAACGTTCCACTGCTTCATCTTTTCAATCGCTTCAGCCACCGTGGCCGTGGGCTCGATGTCCACGACGTGTTTGGTCATGACTTGGGCGGCGGTTCTCATCGTCCTTCCTCCTTCTTCTCGGCTCGTTTCCTCTCTGCCTGGTAGAAATGCATGATCTCCCTGGCAAGCCGTTCCGAATCGTGGCGCCAGGGCACAGCGGTGTCTACCAGGTCGCTGGCGACCACGGTATAGCTGGCATCTTTTGGATAATTGAGCGCGACCATCTCCAGGTCGTGCGATCCTTTGCTCACGTTCGAGTTTGCCACCACGTACTGAAAGAGTGCCGGCCCCACGTGGCGCTCCAACGCACGCAGGTGCTGGCCCACGTCGAACCCGTCCGTCTCGCCTGGTTGCGTCGCCACGTTGCACACGTACACTTTGAGCGCTCTTGAGGCACCCACCGCGCGCTGGATATCCCGCACCAGCAGGTTGGGCAGCACGCTCGTAAACAGGCTGCCTGGCCCTGCCACGATCAAGTCCGCTTTCAAGATCGCCCGCACGGCCGCCGGATACGCTCGCACCTCCTCCGGCCGCAAAAAGACCCGCTCGATCGGCGCTCCCGCTCGGGGGATCGACGACTCGCCCTGCACGCGCATCAGCCCGGGCGTGTCGTCACGCGCCGCGTCGTCGCGCACATCCGCCACCAGCGTAACCTGTTCTAGTGTCGACGGCAAGATTCGCCCTTGTACCGCCAACACACGCCCTGCTTCCACCAGCGCCTGCTCAAAGCTGCCCGTCACAGCCGCCAGCGCTGTGATGAACAGATTGCCAAAACTGTGCCCGTTGAGATCGCTTACCTGGCCAAAGCGGTATTGGAACAGCTTGGTCATCAACGCTTCATCGTCTGCCAGCGCTGCGATGCAGTTGCGAAAGTCACCCGGCGGCAATACACCAAGCTCCCGCCGCAGCCTGCCCGAAGAACCACCATCGTCCGCCACCGTCACGATGGCAGTAATAGATGGGGTGTGGACCTTCAGACCGCGGAGCAGTGCAGATAGCCCGGTGCCACCACCGATGGCCACCACCTTGGGGGCCTTGCTTTCTCCTTCGTTTCTCCCGCTTGTGACCATCCTCTACTCGGCATCCATTATAACCCATCTGGCCCGGCACGTCAACACAGGCATGGCCCTACGGTGCATCCCTTGTTTGTAGGAACATCGTGGCCGCACGAACGACGGGGCATGAAGTGCCCCGTCTACGGAGCAGCGCCCGATGAAT
>JAFGIA010000048.1 GCA_016929795.1 Anaerolineae bacterium | reverse complement strand
TTTCACCTGTGACGAATCGATGCATGTAATTCACGTGGTCCATGGTTACTACCCGGCCGTCGGCGGCACCGAGCTGCTCTTTCAGAGAGTATCTGAGGAGCTGGTCGGTCGCTACGGCGACGAGGTGACCGTGCTGACCACGAATGGCCACAACCCGAGTTTCTTTGTCGACCCGGAACAGCCGGCGATCCCGATCCGTGATGGTGAGGTGATCAACGGCGTCCAGGTGCGCCGCTTTCCGGTATACAACCGCATGGGACCCCGCCTCGAAAAAGTGCAGTCCAGGGCGTTCCACCGCAACTGGCCCCTCAACGACGTGCTGCGCACGCTGTACAACGGGCCGATCTCGCGCTCCATGTTCCGCGCTGTGTGCCAGGCACGCGGTGACGTCCTGGCGGCGTCGGCCTTTCCACTGCTGCACATGTACTATGCCATGCTCGGCAAGCGATTTAACAAGATGCCCCTCCTGTATGAGGGCGCGCTCCACCCACTCGACAGGTGGAGCTACGACCGGGCGATCATCTATCGCGCCATCGATGCTTGCGACCTCTACCTGGCATACACGACGTACGAGCGCGACTATCTCGTGGCGCGCGGTGTACCGGCGGCCAAGATCCGGATTGCGTCGCCGGGCGTGGACCCGGCACCGTTCGAGGACGCCGACCCGATGGTGCTGCGCGAGCAGCTCGGCTGGGAGAATGCACCGTTGATCGCCTTCGTGGGACAGCAGGCGGCACACAAGGGGATCGACGTATTGTATCGAGCGATGCACCTGGTGTGGCGCCAGATGCCGGAGGCACGGCTGATCGTTGCAGGCGGGCGGACGACCTATTCGCCCCAGCTCGATCGCATCCTTGACACCTTTTCGACCGCAGAGCGGGATCGTCTCTATCTCATGCCCAACTTTCGCCAGGAGGAAAAGGCAGAGATTTTCGCGGCGTGTGACGTGTTCGTCTCCCCTTCGGGCCACGAGTCGTTTGGCATTACTTTCATCGAGGCGTGGTCCGCCGGCAAGCCGGTAATTGGCTGCCGCAGCGGCGCGATCCCGAGCGTGGTGACAGAGTGGCAGGACGGGCTGCTGGTGCCATACCAGGACGCGCCCCAGCTCGCCGCGGCGATCCTCGAGCTGCTGCACGACGAGCGGCTGCGCGCCAGGATGGGGGCGCGGGGCCGGGAGAAGGTGTTGGCACACCATACGTGGGAGAAGGCAGTGGCCCGGTTCAGGCAGGCATATCGAGAGGTCGCCGGGTGAAGTATGATGGATGATTCCGTAGGGCGTCAGGGACAGCAAACGGGGGAGGAGCTTTGTCGTGAGGTCAGGTAGTGAGGTGTTGGGATCGGGCGGGTTCTGGCATCGAGCCAAACGGCAACTGTTGTCTATTCCGCGTACCCAGGTATGGTTGCTCGCGATCCTGGTTCTGGGACTCTTGATTCGGGCGCTCACGGTGGTTCTTGGCGTGGAGGTTCTGCTGACCAAGACGCTTCCTGATGATGCGTTCTACTACTTCAAGATTGCGCGCCAGATCACGCAAGGCCACGGGGTGACATTCGACGGGCTCGTGCCGACGAACGGGTTCCACCCGCTGTGGATGGTGGTGATTACGCCTATCTTTGCCCTGTTCCAGAGTGACAGGGCCGTTCTTGCGGCTCTGGCAGTCGCCAGTTGCTTCGATGCCGTCTCGGCGTGGATGGGGTATCGGGTGGTGAAGCGGCTGACAGGCCGGGCGGAGCCGGGCGTGCTGGTGGCGCTCGCATACTTTCTGAATCCCTTTGTGTGGCTGCTGTCGCTGAACGGGCTCGAGACTGCTTTGTGTGTGATGCTTGTGGCTCTGACAGCCGAGCGCCTGGTCGCGCTGCAGGACAACCCGGCGCCTGGCGTGTTCGACTTTGCCGTGCTCGGCGCGTTGTTGGGTCTCGCGGTGTTGGCGCGCACCGACAATGTCTTTCTGGTCGCGGGCTGCGGGCTTGGCATTTTTCTCTGGCGCGGCTTTACGCCTGTGCAGCGCATAGGTCGCCTCACCGTCGTGGGCGCGGTAACTGTCGCCGTGACCGCTCCCTGGTTCGTGTGGAACTGGATCACGTTTGGCTCCATCATGCAAGTGAGCGGCAGCATCTTGCCCTATCTCGAGCGGCAGCTCTTTGTGCATTCCGTCGCAGGCCAGTCGGTTACGGTGGCTGTTCTTCAACACGCGCTCTTTTTGCTCTACGAGGGCGCCATGTCGACGCTCATCTATGCAGGCCTGGGCCGCTGGAATCATCCCGAAGGTGCAATTTTTGTGGTGGCACTCCTATCCATCGGCGTGATCACGGCTGTGCTCGCGTTCCCCGGCACAGGAAAGGACCTGTGGCGGCAAGTGAAGCGCCTTGGATTCCTGATCCTGTTTGTGCTGTTACTCTTCTTCTTTCACCAGGGTGTGCGCTGGGTCTATCGCGAGTGGTACGTTCTTCCGATCACGTGGACGCTGACGGTACTGATCGGGCTCGGCTTTGCTGCCCTGGCGCGCGGCCTGGGATTGCGTGAGGAGAGGGAGCGGCGGTGGTACCGGGAAGTCTGGGTGGTGTTGCTCGTCCTGCTGCTCCTGCGCAGCTACGACGTGTGGCGATGGGGTCTGTACCAGCCGCAAGGTGCCCTGCGTGGGCTGGTAGCCAGCATCGAGAGGCTGCCGGAAGGTTCGATGGTGGGCGTCTCCGACAGCGGCTACGTCGGTTATCGCTCCAGCCGGACGATCGTGAACATGGACGGTGTGGTGAACAATGAGGTGGCAGAGGCGATTCGTGACGGCGACGTGATGTCTTATGTCCTGGAGACCGGCATCGATTACATCTACTCCACCCCGCGGTACCTCAACAGCATCGTCTATGGCCCCGATTTTCAGCAGTACCTGAAGCTGGAAGGAGATGGGGGCTACAAGGTGATGGCAGATCCCGCAGAGCGAGAGGCTTACTTTGCTCTGCCCGAGGATGGCACCAT
>JAFGIA010000333.1 GCA_016929795.1 Anaerolineae bacterium | reverse complement strand
TTTGGCGACCCGGCAGAGCTGGCCGCCTACCAGGAGCTGGTGGCGGCGTTCGAGGCCAGGTATCCGGAGATCGAGGTCGAGCTGCGCCACGTGGCGAGCCAGGGGGACTATCAGAAGCAGTTGGTGACGGCTTTTTCGGCGGGGGCGGAGCCCAATGTGATGCTGCTGAACTACCGGCGCGTGCTGCAGTTCGCGGCGCGGGGAGGGCTGGAGCCGGTGGGGGCCTACCTGGAGGGGAGCGAGACGCTGCACGCTTCCGATCTCTACCCCCAGGCGCTCGAGGCGTTTCAGTGGGATGGCCAGACGTGGTGTGTGCCGCAGAACATTTCCAGCCTGGTGGTTTATTACAACCGCGGCCTGTTCGACGCCGCGGACCTGCCCTATCCGGCTGCCGGCTGGACGTGGGACGAGTTCCTGCGCACCGCCCGCGCGCTGACGCGCGACCTGGATGGCGATGGGCAGATCGACCAGTATGGCGCGGGCATCTCGCCGGGGCTCTTCCGGCTGGCGCCTTTTCTGTGGCAGAATGGCGCCGAGCTGGTCGACGACCCGGCGCAGCCCACCCGGCTGGCCCTCGACAGCCCGGCGGCACTCGACGCCTTTCAGTGGTTGGTCGACCTCCAGGTGCGCGAGCACGTCGTGCCCGACGCTGCCACGGAGCAGGCCGAGTCGAGTGAGAACCGCTTCCTGAGTGGGGGGGTGGCGATGTTCTTTAACAGCCGCCGGGGCGTGCCCACCTACCGCACGGTCACGGGCCTCGACTGGGATGTGGCGCCGCTGCCGGTGGGGGTGACTGCTGCCGGGATCTTGCACAGCGACGGCTATTGCCTGGCGGCAAGCACGCCCGACAAGGATGCGGCCTGGGCGCTGATCGAGTTTGCCAATTCTGTCGAGGGCCAGACACTGATGGCCGGCACGGGGCGCACCGTGCCCTCGCTGCGCCAGGTGGCCGAGTCGCCCGCTTTCCTCGACCCGGAGCAGCGGCCGGCCAGCAGCCACGTCTTTTTGGATGGCATCCCTCTGCTGCGGCGGGTGCCGCTGCTGCCCGAGTGGCCGCGCATCGAAGAGATGGCCAGCCGCGAGATCGAGCGCGCCTTTTACGGGCAGGCGACTGTGCCCGAGGCCGCGCAGGCAGCTATTTCTACTACCCTGCCTTACTTTGCCAGCGATCGGTAGGGGCAGTGGTTGTGAGGCGGCGCAATCGGGAGGATTGCGTTACGGCGACCTCCGTAACTTGCAACTGGGGGTAGATGTGATAGAATGCGGTTCTCGTGCAAAAACAAAATATGCTCGACAGGGAGATCTTATGAAGTCAACGTGGAAAGTATTTAGCGGCACCCTGGCCCTCGTGCTCGTTGGCCTGGGCCTGGTGTGGGCCCTCTCGTACCAGCCGCCAGCAGCAGGCGCTGCGGCGCGCGCCGCCGGCGGGGCGCCGGCCTTGCTCGGGCTCAACGAGACCCCGCCTTATACTGTCACCGTCAGCGGGCCCTACACCCCCACCCTCAGCCTCGCCGTGCGGGATCTGCCGGACAAGCCCGACCTGCCGGCCCTGCGCCGTGAACCTGTGCAACGTGATGACCACGGCATTATCGTCCCCGACATCCAGATGCCGCCCCACGGCAACCCCCTGGCGGACCTACAGGCGAGCGTTCAGGAGCCGACTCCCGACGACTTTACGATTCCAATCCTCAACTTTGAAGGTGTTCAGGATTATTCTTCGCCACCCGATGACACCGGCGACGTAGGCCTCAACCACTTTCTCCAGGGCGACAACGGCCCGAACGGGTCGCGCGTCACGGTCTATGACAAGGCCGGCACCTTCCTTGACCAGTTCGATATGGAGGATCTGGCCTCGACCGCGCCGTGCAACAATGGCTACTGCGATCCTATCATCCAGTACGACGAGCTGGCCGACCGCTGGATGATCGCCGAGTTCGACAACAGCGCGAACACGCTGTGTGTCTATGTTTCGGCCACGCCCGACCCCACCGGACAGTGGTGGGCCTACGCCTTTGATCCGCCGGGTGGCATGCAGGACTATCCCAAGTATGCCGTGTGGCCCGACGGCTACTATATGGGGGCCAACAACAACGGGACCGTTGTCGTCCTGGAGCGCAGCAAGATGCTAAACGGGCAGGCGTCCACGATGCAGACGTTCTATATCGGCTTGCTGCCTGGATTCAGCTTCCAACTGACTGTGCCGGCCACCATGGAGGGCGCGGCGCCGCCTGCCGGCTCGCCCGCCTACTATCTGCGCCCGCGCGACACCGAGATCCACGGCGGCACCTGCCCGGGCTGCGACCTGATGGAGATGTGGGCGCTGCACGTGGACTGGACGACCCCGGGGAACTCGTCCCTGACGTCGCTGCCGGGCGTCCAGCTCACCGATTGGGACCAGACGCTGTGTGGGACGGGCAGCGACTGGAGCTGTATGCCTCAGCCGGGCACCTCGCAAGAGCTCGACCCGATCCGCGAGCCGATCCACTATCCGTTGCAGTACCGTAACTTTGGCACCCACGAGACGCTGGTCGGCTGCTTTGCCGAGGACGTGGACGGGACGGACCACGCCGCGGTGCACTGGTTCGAGCTCCGCCGCACTCCACCCGGCTCTGGCGATTGGGTGGACTACCAGGAAGGCGTGGTGGGCGATGGCCTGGTCGACGTCCACCGCAGTGTGTGCAGCGCGGCCATGGACAGCGCGGGCAACATTGCCGTGGGCTATACGCGTACCGGCAGCTTTGCGCCCTATTACCCCTCCATCTACTATTCGGGCCGCCGGGCCACCGACCCGCTGGGCACGATGCCCTACTATGACAACCTGATCTGGGACGCCACAACGTCCAAGACAAACAACGAACGTTGGGGCGACTATTCCGGCATCGGCGTGGACCCGACCGATGGCTGCACCTTCTGGTACACCACGGAGTATGGCGGCAGCGGGCACACTCGCATCGCTGCATTCAAGTTCGATGAGTGTGGCACGGCCGACTTTACCCTGAATGTTTCACCCGACGTCCTGGATGTCTGTGCGCCGAACGACGCCCTCTACACGGTGAGCCTGGGAAGTGTCAGCAATTTTAGCCACACCGTGACCCTGACGTCGACAGGCCATCCGAGCGGCACGATTGTGTCGTTTGTCCCCAATCCGCTCACGCCACCAGCCGACAGCGTCTTGACCATCGGCAACACGGGCAGTGCGGCACCAGGTTCTTACAATGTCACTGTGGGTGGTGAGGCCCAGGATTCCCCCGGCCACCAGGAGAGCGTTGTATTCAACCTGTTCGCCCTCCCACCCGACGTCTCGGCGCTCCTGCTGCCGGCCGACGGCACCACCGGGGTGTCCACCAAGCCCACCTACGACTGGAGCGACGTGGCCGATGCAGTGACCTACGATATCGAGGTCTCAACCGACCCTGACTTTGACACCATTGTGGACTCGGCCACCGGCCTGGCTGCCTCGACTTACACTCCGGCCGGCACGCTGGCGCCTGACACCATTCATTACTGGCGGGTGCGGTCGGTCAACGCCTGTGGGGGCACGACCTCGATCGTCGGCGCTTTTCGGACTGCCGCCAGCACGTGCGTGACATACGTTAGCACCGACGTGCCCAAGGCCATCAGCGACTATACCTGGACGAGCAGTATCATCGCAGTTCCCGACACCTTTGAGGTTCTCGATGTGGACGTGATCCTCAATTCGATCATCCACACCTATGACGGGGACCTGGATATCTACCTCCGCCACCCTGATGCGACAGAAGTCGAGCTTTCTACCGACAATGGCAGCTCGGGCGACAACTATACCAACACCCGCTTTGATGACGAAGCGGCCACTCCGATCACGAGCGGTAGCGCGCCCTTTACCGGCAGCTTTCAGCCTGAGGGCAGCCTGGCGACACTCGACGGGAAGGTGGCCAATGGCACCTGGACGCTGCGCATCTATGACGATGCGGGCAGCGACACTGGCACGCTGCAGGGCTGGAGCCTGGTCGTGTGCGGCACCACGGTCGGCGTGACCGGGGACTATGGCGACCTGTCCCATAGGATCGAGAATTAAATAACTTGCCCATTTGGCACAGCCATGTAATTCCATTGAGGCAAGAATTGGTCAAACACGATTCGCAAGGTC